>JAUCGE010000155.1 GCA_030377965.1 Desulfobacterales bacterium HSG16 | reverse complement strand
ATCTGCCACAAAGACGTTGCGATTGAGTTTGGGCTGGGCTGATTAAAGCCTCTGGATATTTTTTTTGCACATTTTATGAACAGTGTTCATCCTGACAAACGAAATAAAGCCCGCACAGATTTACGATAAATATGAAACCCCGGTAATCTACCTGACATCATGCCTGGATAATAATCTTTTACGGCATGCAAAATTGAGCCAGTCTTATGGCTATCTGGTGAAACCAGCTCAGGAAAATGAAATTCATGTTGCCATCGAAATGGCACTCCACAGGCGCAGGCTGGAAAACAAATCAAAGGAAAAAGAACGCTGGCTGTACACGACTTTGCGGAGTATCAAAGACGCGGTCATTGTTACTGATGACAAAAGACGGATATGCTTCATGAATCCTGTGGCGGAAAAAATGACAGGGTGGAAACAGGCTGATGCTTATAATCTCAATCTGGGTGAAGTTTATAAGGTTATATCCCAGATCAGGGATGAATTTCTGACCGAAAACAAGGCTGACAGGCTTATAGAAAAAGGTTCTTCGACAAAATATTCGACCTTCCTGATAAAACATGACAAATCTGAAATACCCATTGATGAAGCCACATCGACTATCCTGGATTACAAAGGAAACATGCAGGGTAAGGTTCTTGTATTCCGGGATATTACAGCAGAATTGCGTGAAGCCAGGATAAGACGGATGTTGATACATGCCCTTGGTGAACGAGTCAAAGAACTCAACTGTCTTTTCGGCATTTCAAAACTCGTTGAAAAACCTGGTGTTTCACTTGATGAAATAATGCAGGAAACCGTGAATCTCATTCCTCCTGCTCTGCAATTTCCGGAAAAAGCCTGCGCGCGAATAAAACTGGAAAACAACATTTTTGTTCAAACAGATAATTTTGCAGAAACTGAATGGATAAAAACAGTTGAAATAATAGCTTATGACGAGTCTGTTGGCGCTTTGACCATTTGTTATCTTGAAAAAAGAAATCTCGAAAAAAGAAATCTTGAAAAAAGAAAGGGGAATAATAAAGGCGTTTTTACGAAGGAAGAAAACAATCTGATTGTAGCAATAGCGAAAAAAATGGGTAAAATCATCGAATACAGACAGCTTAAAAAAGAGTTTTTAAGGGCCAGAAAACTTGAGTCAGTAGGTATTCTCGCAGGCGGCATAGCCCATGATTTCAATAATCTTCTTTCGGTTATTCTGGGCAATATCTCAATGGTTGCTGATGATCTGGACGATGATGATAACATTTCTGAGATGCTTGCAGATGCTCATGAAGCCTCCTTATCCGCAAAAGATTTGACAAGACAGTTGATAACTTTCTCAAAAGGAGGCGCTCCGGTCAAAACAAGACAGCCTATAAAAAAATTGATTCAAAAAGCTGTCTGTTTCTCCCTGGCTGGCTCTAATGTAAAAGGCAAATTTTTTATTCCAGATGATCTCTGGCAGGTTAAAATTGATAAAAGCCAGGTAAAACATGTTATCAATAATCTTATTATCAATTCCATCCAGGCTATGCCCACCAAAAGCGGTACAATTGAAATTTATGGAAAAAATATAATCCTGACAGATGACCAGCATAAGATATCCCTCGAGCAGGGTGAATATATAAAAATATCGATAAAAGACAACGGCATCGGTATTTTGGAAAAAGACCTTCCAAAAATATTTGATCCCTATTTTTCCACAAAGGAAAGAGGGGTCAAAAAAGGCATGGGCTTAGGACTTGCCACTTCATATTCAATAATAAAAAAGCATGATGGAGATATCAGTGTTGAATCAGAACCTGGTATGGGAGCTTCCTTTCATATTTATCTTCCGAAATCTGAACATATCATTCAAAAACCGATCAAGGAAAAATGCAGGATACTATTGATGGATGATGAGAAAATGATCAGGAGAATGATAGGACATATGCTAAAAAGTATGGGGCATGATTATGACAGTGTAGAGAACGGAGAACAGGCTATCGAATTATATGAAAAAGCCATGCAGTCTGACCAGCCTTACGATATCGTCATTCTGGATCTGACCATTCGAGAAGGAATGGGAGGTTTAAAATCGATTGAAAAACTTATCGAAATCGATCCGGAAGTCAATGGGGTAGTAAGCAGCGGCTATGCAGAAGACCCTGCTGTGACACATTATAAAAGATACGGTTTCAGCGGTGTTTTGCCAAAACCTGCCAGCAAATCCCAATTGATTCAGTTACTGGAAACTGCTTTGGCAAAAAAAGAATCCAGGATTTGCAGGCAGGCGCAACGGCCCTAACCTTCAGTGTGCTTTGAATGACTCAGCCGGAAGATTTATCTTCCGGCAGTTGCGTTTTAAATAAATGTTAAATATTTTCTGCACAGGTACTTATTCATAAGCTTTCTTCAGCACACCAATAGCGTCTTCATATTCCAGTTCTTCAGGGTTGAATATAGCAGAACCGTCATTAATAGCCATTTGTGCAATTTTTTCAAACTTATCCGGGGAAACATTGGCTTCTTTTAAAGTACGGGGCAATTTTGCCTGGTTATACAATTCGTCTCTAAGCTCACGAATGACTGCTACGGTTTTTTCAGGACGTTCTGCAACAGGAGTTGCTGCATATATCTCAGAACCGGCCAGGGGAAGCAGTATTTCGCCGATGGCATCACCGACTTTATGCATATTGTATTCAAGACCGTAGGGCAGAAATATGCTCATTGCAACTCCGTGGGGAATGTGGCACACGCCGCCAAGAGCATGCCCCATAGAATGAACTACGCCAACCATGGAGTTTGAAAAAGCAGCCCCTGCCGCGCATGAGGCGTTTGCCATTGCGAGCCTTGCCTGTTCGTTTTTTCCGTCTTTTACCACTGTAATTATATTTTCAGCAATCATACGAATAGCGGCCATGGCGTGGATGTCGCTGAATGGATTTTTTTGCAGGCCGATATAGGATTCGACAGCATGAGTCATGGCATCCATAGCTGTAGCTGCGGTTATATGGGGAGGAAGTGTCAGCGTCATCCTAGGATCAAGGACAGCCACTTTCGGCATAAGATGATTGGAAGAAAAAGCCATTTTTACATCTCTGTCCGTGTCGGAAATTACAGCCACGCAGGTAACTTCTGACCCTGTTCCCGATGTTGTGGGGATAACGATTAAGGGTTTCATAGGTTTCTTGAGCATTTCAGCGCCTATGAATTTCATAAGGTCATCTGATTTTTCCGTAACTACGATATTCACGCCTTTTGCTGTATCAATTACGGAACCGCCTCCGACAGCTACAATGGAATCACAACGGTTAGCGGTAAAAATTCCGGCCAGAGTATTGACCACCTTGATAGAGGAATCAGGAGGAACCTCGTCGAAAATCGCGGCTATGGTCATTTCCGATTCTTTGAAAGCGTCTATTATAAATTTTATAAGACCTGCATTTGAAACGCCCTTGTCTGTTATTACAAGGGGTCTTTTTGCTCCCAGGCTTTCAAGCTCACTGGGCAGGTTGTCCAACGCTTTTTTTCCGGAAATTATTCTTACTGGATTATGAAATTCATAATATGAAGGTAATAAAAGCATATACTTCTCCTCTTGAAGATTTTTCCATTTTTTTGTTACTTACATGCCCAAAGGAATGCCGAGTACTATGATGATAAGACGATAAAATAATTTTTTCGGCAAAGGAATATGAGGCACACGTTTGAAAACCATTTTTGCTATTATGTCAGGATACAGATAAGTCTGCACGATGTTGAGACAGCGTGTCAAGGACATGGCTTGTGCAAGATCTCCTTTAAGGCTCATCCTGTGTTCGGCAAATGCCTGTGCAGTTCCGGCCTGGGCGCTGAAAACAAGAAAAGCGTTTTCCATGTTTTTGAAATAAATGACCAGGTCTGCCTCATCTTCTGTAATACTTTCGCCCTTATAAACCAGGGTGTTTCCCTTTTCTTTCATCCATGAAATATAAGGCCCGCGCGGCAATACTTTGAACATAGCCGTAAAACCTTCCGGCCATGTTTCAACCTCTTTTTTGATGTTTTTATCCAGATTGGAAGCCGACTGCATAGCTCTTCCCAGGGCAAATAAAGCTATTTTGATATACAATGCCTTGAACGGCTTGCGGCCGGGCCTGATTTCCCGGTATTTTTCTTTTCCCATCCAATTTTTTCCCATAAAAACAAAACCTCCAAAACGAGAAATAATAATTTTATTACCCTCCTGCAACCATCTCAATCGCATCTACAGGGCATTCATCAGCGCAAAATCCGCATCCGATACAGATTTTTTTATCTTCAAGAAAAGGAAATTTATCTTTTCTTTTTGAATTCAAAGGCCCTTTTAAGCCGATACATCCTGTCGGACAGGTATCAACGCAGAGAATACAGGCCATGCATGTGTCAGTGTCAAACCTTGGTTTTTCCCACAGCGTTTTTTTGATATTTTTACAAGGATTTCTGTAGGTGTCAGTAACTGACTTATATGGACAGATTCTACCGCATGCTCCGCATTCGATGCATGAGTCATTTATGGTAAGAACCTCTTTTTTCTCTCCATGTATTGCATCAACAGGGCAGACTTTCTTGCACACCTCGCAGCCGACGCATGTTTCAATAATAATATAGGCCATGTTTTTTACTCCATTCAGGTTGCAGGTTGTCTAATCGACATTTATCTTTTCAATCTGGCCAGGCTGGGGAATTCCGGTTTTATCATCCCAGTTGAATTGTCTCCAGTAGTCCTGCATCAATTTTTCTATATTGACCGTTCTGTCCCTGTTAGCGCCTCTGGATTGAGGCGGTTTTCCCAAAGCTCTGTCGCTGACAGTGAAATCCTTGGGTTTTATACCGTGTTTTATATTGAATGCCTGTTTCAAAGTCTGAATTGATTCGCCTGCGATCATATAATCTTCAGGTGTCTTTTTCCATCCTGTAGCGGCGTTCATCCATTCGAAAACCGGAATCCTGTGTACTCCCAGAAACATACCGAACAGGCAGGCTCCAGCGCCGTTGACCACGTTCATGAACTTAGAGCAGGCTGCGGCCATTGCAGCTTTTTTCTCATCTGTTCTGTACTTGCTTTTTTTGGAATAAAGCTCTGTCAGCTTGATTTTTGGTACGGAATCGACTTTTTTCCATAATTGATACATTTCATAATATAATTGTGATCCGACAGTATGTCGTCCGGGAGCGGGTTCCACACTATAATGGAGTGCATATCCCGGATCATTTCTGCCATCATGCATGGCAAGCTCCTGTCCTCCGGCATGAACAGCACACTCCTGCGCTTTTTTTCCGATTTTTTCAGAAGCTATTTTGACCCCGTCTGCCAGAATATCTCCTATGCCCTCTCTTGTGACCATCTTTTCCAGAAGGCTCACAAGGGATTTTGTATCGCCCCATTTCAGTTCAAGGCCATCAGTATCCTTTTTTGTAATTATCCCTTTTTCATAGCATTCAATTGCAAATGCTGCTGCATTGCCTGCTGATATGGTGTCCATACCTGCTCGATTCAAAAGCTCGTTCATATAAAAAATAGAGTCTTTATCCTCGTTCATACAGAATCCGCCCAAAGAGAGTACTGTTTCATATTCGGGCTTGTGGGTTTCCTGATATCTGCCGTTCATGGAACATATACCGCCGCAGCCTAAAGGACATGAATAACAATGGTATTTGACTATCTCGCAATCAGTGAAAACATCTGGATTTACCAGTTTTGATTTTTTCGGGCCGAAGTCAGCGCTAGTACCGTCCCAATTTTTTATCGGCGTATCCCCCATCTCCACCGAAAACTGATTCATGCTGACCGTACCCCATTTTTTGAGCATGATTTTAAACAACATTCCGTCCTGGGCTATCTGAAAAGGAAGAATACGCACCAGTGATCCGACATATGCTGTCAATGGGCCAGGAATAAAAGGCGGCTGAAACATGACGTAATCATTACATTTCTGGCTTAATTTTTTCATCTCTTCAGGATTATTTGCGCGAATTCTTCCAGACCCGGCCAGAACAACGGCCTTCAGTTTTTTCGATCCCATAACAGCGCCAAGTCCTGATCTTGCTGCCATCCTGCCCCTGTCATTTGAAATACCGGCAATCAGGGATTTATTTTCCCCGGCAGGTCCGATGCATGCTACTCTGGCTTTTTTACTTCCTGATTCATCAATAAGAAGTTTTTCTGTTTCGACAGTATCTTTGCCCCAGACATGGGCAGCGTCTCTGAGTTCAGCTTTATTATTCTTTACAAAAAGATAAACTGGATCATCGCTTATCCCGGTAAAAAAAATTCCGTCATATCCGCAGCGCTTGATAGCCGGTGAAAACAGGCCGCCGCAGTTGGCATCTCCCCACCCTCCGGTAAGAGGCGATTTTCCTGTTACCATCCATCTGCCTGTAAAAAGACTTCCTGTTCCTGTCAAAAGCCCTGATACAAATCCGAGAACGTTATCAGGACCCAGGGCATCTGCTCCTTCTGGTATATCCCGGTAAAGTACGTAAGCTCCAAGACCTGAACCTGAAAGGTATTTTTCATAAATTTTGTCTGGAATCCGTTCTTCATAAATCTTTTTCTGCGACAAATTCACATGCAGAATTTTTCCGATGTATCCTTTTTCCATCTCGCCTCCCAAAATGGCTAATAAACAATTTCGCTTTTTCGCTCTTTAAACACAGCTAGTGCGTTGCTTAAACAGAGCAGTTGAACAAATTATGCGGGCTTTATTTCGTTTGTCAGGATGAACACTGTTCATAAAATGTGCAAAAAAAATATCCAGAGGCTTTAATCAGCCCAGCCCAAACTCAATCGCAACGTCTTTGTGGCAGATCAAGAGATAAAAATCAAGGTAAGATTATAAAATCTAAAAACGGAGTTTTATGTGAACACAAGCCTGTTTTTTAAATCAAAGGCTTCATGTCTGGATGATTTCTTATCATTCTCAGGAATTGTCCTGTCCTGAAATCGAGCCTGTTCTTGATTACATGGAGAAGTCCCTGAGCAATAATATATCCAATGTCATGATCTTCTTCATTGATGCGGAGCAGATCTTCCCTTTTCATGGAAATTATCACACATGGTTCTGCACATACGGCATCGGATGTGTAGGGATTGCCGTCCAGCATCGCTGACCATCCAAAGGAATATCCGGATTTGACCGATCCCATGGACAGGGTTATCCTGGTCGTAACTATCTGTTCAAAAACAATTTTTCCTTCCTTTAGCATGTAAAAAAAATTACCGGGATCTCCCTGTCGGAAAATATACTTCTGATTCTGATATTCCTTGATTTTCATAAAAGGTAAAAGCTTTTCTTTCATCCCAGTTGTCAGGGGTTTTAACATTACCATGGGTTCGAGATCTTCCAGGGTCACTTCTTTCATATCAACCTCCTTGACGATATAATAATAAATATTTTATTTCAGACTTGGTATTCGGTTTGCGTGTGGCGTTTTGTATTGCGGCCAATTTATAAAGTAATCTATCGGATTTTATCCAAAAATGCAAATACTTTTTTTTATCCTGACTCATAAAATATGCCTGAAGATTTTGGCTTTATTATCAGCCGATTTTCTTTCATTTCCGCACTGATACCAAATGCAGCAACGGTTTTTAATAAAGAACGGCCAAAAAGAAAATCAATCATTAAATGGTCGATTTTCCCCTTTTCAACTGCAAACGAACGGAGATGATGGTCGAACCGTATAATCTTCTCAATTTCGTAAAGCGCATTTTCTCTTTCTTTTCCATCAAGCTTTCCTGTCGCAATTTCAAGCTTTTCATATGAACAAACGTTTTGATGCTCCCTGATCAAGTCATAAAGTTCTCTGATATCTGAAAAAAGATCTTTACGGGTCAATCTGTCCGCCTGATATATCATTTCAATTTTGCTTGTATCCCAGCATTTTAAGGCCCTGCATTCCACAGGCCGATTGGAATATATCATGCATCCGTTTGTATTTTCTTCAAAAAAAACGCATGTCCATTTTTCTCCAACACCCCTGATTTTAATGATATCTGTGGTTGCAGGCGCAAGACACCTTTTTATATTGTCAAAAGATGGTTCCCCTTTACGGATAGTAAACAGGTCTTTTGCTAAAATTTTGCCATCACGTACCAGAAAATGATCTTCGACATGAAGGGCCGGCCCTCCCTTTTTACAGCATGTGCCGCAGCGGCGGCATTGACTTATTGTTCTGTCATTCATGAGAAGCCATTTATCAATCGATACCGCATATGGTCAAGCTTATAATATTTAAACCAGAATTATTCTTAATGTTTTTATTTGCATAAGCTGATA
>JAUCGE010000154.1 GCA_030377965.1 Desulfobacterales bacterium HSG16 | reverse complement strand
AAAATTGTCAATTTCTGTTCCTGGTCAAAATGTTTCTGTCTCATAACACTTTCTCCTTTCTTTTTGGGCTGAAAAAGTGTTACCTTCTTTTAAATTGATTTGTTCGGTTTTTTATTACCAGAAACAGATAATAAAGACGGCAGCCGGAATCCTGGTGGTGCGGATTATATGTTCTGGTTGAAGACAACGACCCTTTCCACTCGGTTCGATATCAATGAATTCTGGATGCTGAAAATCGAAGGCAGTTACAATGACGGCTTCGGCGGGGTGAATCTCGCAGAAAATGATGAAGAGCTGTCGCCTCATTGGTGGCTGTTCGGTGCCAAGATGACCTTCAGTTTCTGATATTATAAAAACAAGGTGAAATATATGTTAACATCGTCGAGTATTTCAAAAAAAATCTGGATGGCACTGAGTATTATGATTGCAGGATATTTTACTTCAGCAGGATTCGGCTTCATGATCAGCAGTAACTGGGAATCCCGCCTTTATAAGGTTTCCGACAATCTTTATACAGCATCTGTTCAAAGCCGGGCAGCGGTTTCCATATTCAGCGATCAAATCAGAATATATAACGATCTGGTTATGATGGGTAATTCTGGTAATTATCTGGATGCGGCCAGAGGAAAAGCCGGGGAAGTACAAAAAGCACTTCAACAGATAGCAGGTTTAGATGATATTGACCCTGAAAAATCCATGACAATAGCAGGGTTGCTCAACTCATTGAAAGAATACACCCGTGATGCGGAAAGTATCTATACAAAAATGGGGGAATCTGCGGATTATATTTTTGAGTCCAATGATGCGGAATCAGATGAAAATATGGAAGAACAAATTTTTGAAGTCGGCAGACATGCTAATACATTACAAAAGAGACTCGCTGATTTATCCGGGCAGTGTTCTGATGAACTAAAAGAAGAGCTTACAGGTATCTGTGACTCTAGCCGCCATTACCGATATGCAAATCTGATCTTTTTCATCATCATAACGATTATTGCAGGGATTGTCACCCGCCTGGTTGTCTCAAGAGCCGTCATCAGACCATTGAAATGGATCATTGATAACATGTCTGATTTCGGGACAAAAATTGTGACTGTCTCCTGTAACAGCACAGAAGTCAGCCATGCACTGGCTGAAAGATCTTGTCAACAGGCCGCTTCTCTGGAAGAAATAGCCGCTTCTCTGGAAGAAATGTCTTCCATGACCCGGCAGAATACCGATAATGCCTCACAAACACAGAAGATTGTGGTAGAAGCCATTGGTGTTATTAAACAAACCGATCAATTCATGTCAGGCCTTATGGCTTCAATGTATAGTATATCAAAGGCCAGCAAAGAGACATCCAACATTATCAAAACCATTGATGAAATTGCCTTTCAAACCAATTTATTATCATTAAATGCCGCGGTGGAAGCAGCACGGGCTGGTGAAGCAGGTCTCGGCTTTGCCGTGGTTGCGAGTGAAGTCAGAAATTTAGCCGTCCGCTCTGCAAAAGCCGCTAAGAACACCTCGGCTCTGATTGAAGGAAGTCTCAAGCAAATCCAGGAGGGTGAAAAAATAGCCTCTGAGACCATTCATGCCTTTGATATGGTTACACAGGGTGCTGAAAATATCCATGGCCTGATTGAGGAAATGACAATTGCCACATCCAGCCAGTCCCAAGGAATCGAACAGATTAACAAAGCGATTACGGAAATGGATCAACTCTCCCAGTTTAACGCCAACACGGCTGATGAAGCAGCACATCTCTCCGATCACATGAACGGTATGTTCGGTCGGATGAAAAAGATGATTGATCGGCTGACGATTATGGTTGAAGGCGGCAGTTACAATAATCGCAAGATGATCCCTGTCAATGATGTATTAAAAAAGATCCAGGTCTGAATCGTTTCAAACTTCCACAATTTCAACATGATTCCTTCATAATTTCTCCACAATTATATGTTATGTTCATTTTTAAATTTGGCTCAATGGGAGTCATCTATGAGGCATTGGAGATGATCAGTGACTTAATCATCTTGATTGTTAACATCAAAAAAAGGAGTAAGGCAGATGAGTACCCCTGTATTGTTACACTCAAACATAAAACACATGATCTCGAAATTTTTTTTCCGAGTACTGATTGTGATGGTATTGATCTTGAGCAGTTCCATATTTATCGGATGTTCCGATGACGATGACAATGACAGCGATACACCCGCAACAACTATCTGGTACATGGACGCAGATGGCGATGGATACGGAAATTCGGAAATTTCGACCCAGGCCGAAACTCAGCCGGACGGTTATGTATCCGACAATACCGATTGTAATGACAATGACGCTGCTGTCCACCCTGGAGCGACGGAAATTTGTAATGACGGTAAGGATAATGATTGTAACGGAAGCAGTGATTGCAATGATACATCCTGTATAAATGAAGCCGCTTGCAGTGGTGATGGTGATTCAGCAAATTCCTATGGTGAAGAATTTGCCTATACACCTTTTATCAATACGAATTATTTTGATTTTGCCTATGGAGATACTGATGCTGGCGAGAGGGTGATTGACTCTCAATATGCTACCACCGCCTACTATAACATGGATGAAACCGGTCAAGGTTCGGGTAACATGTTTGGTGTCAATTTTGCCGATGGACGCATAAAGGGATATGGTCTTGAAATGATGGGAAAAGATAAAACCTTTTCTGTCATGTATGTTCGTGACAATCAATCTGCAAATTATGGGGTAAACAATTTTCGGGATAATGGCGACGGCACGATTACCGATCTTGCAACCGGCTTGATGTGGATGAAAGATGACAGCGGCTACGGTATGGAGTGGCAGGATGCATTGAAATATTGTGAAAATCTGGAATATGCAGATCATACGGACTGGCGTATTCCCAATGCCAAAGAGCTTCAAAGCATTGTTGATTATACCCGTATGCCGGATGCAACAAATTCTACAACACCTTCCATTGCAGGCGCAGCCATCAATACCGATTATTTTAATATCACCTCTTTTACAAATTATAATGGGGATGAGGATTGGGGATTTTTCTGGTCCGGTTCGACGCATGCATCTTCAAATGGAAATGGCGGATGGGGAGCCTATGTGTCATTTGGCAGGGCTTTGGGTAATATGGGCGATGGCTGGGTAGATGTTCATGGTGCAGGATGCCAGCGCAGTGACCCGAAATATGATGATGGAACAGATTATTCAGAAGGACATGGCCCCCAGGGTGATGCTGTTTATGTTTACAATTATGTGCGTGCGGTTCGTTATGATGAGACCGTTGCAAATCCTACATATGTTGTGGTTGATACCAATCAGACTTCTTACTGGAATAATTCCAGCGAAATCGATGCACCGAAAGAAGGTGAAGACTTCTATGGGCAAGATGCCCAATATGCAGGTAATGCACCAAGTTATACTGATAATGAGGATGGAACAATTACCGATAACAATACTGGTCTGATGTGGCAGAAATCGCCGGATACAAACGGTGACGGCGAAATTCTTGCTAATGACAAGTATAGCTATGCCGAGGCTGTTGCTAATGCATCTTCCTGCACAACTGGCGCTTATACGGACTGGCGTTTGCCGACAATCAAGGAATTGTATTCTCTCTTTCTGTTAAGTGGCGAAGATCCGTCGAGTGAGACGCTCGACAGCGGTACAGGTGACAACGACAGCACTACAGATCCGGGTGCGGGGGAACAGGCGGAATTGGATTTTGAAGCCGGATCAGCTTATCTGGCCGGATTGGGTAAAACTGTAACCTCCGAAGAACTGATGGCTATTTTTGAAAATCCGCCGCCTTCTCCTGAAGAATTAGCTGAATCATTAGGCATTACAGAAAATCAGGCAGAGACGCTTATGACGGATTACCTTGAAGCGCCGGACAATGACACACCAGATGACACAGCTACTGATAATGACAGAAACTCAGCATATGCCGTTGTCGATACCGGCCAGACTTCCTGTTATGACGAAAACGGAGATCAGATCACCTGTTCCTCAATCGGCGAGGCTTTTTATGGGCAGGATGCTCAGTTTTCCAGCAATCAGTTTAACTATACCGACAACGGAGACGGAACAGTGACCGATAACATCACCGGCCTGATGTGGCAGCAGGTTCCTGTTGACAATGGATTCAGCTGGCAAGAAGCATCCGACTACTGTGAATCTCTTGACTTGGGCGGATATGATGACTGGCGAATCCCCACGACAAAAGAATTATTTTCGATCAGCAATTTTTCAAAAGGGTGGCCTTACCTGGATACGACTTATTTCAGTCTGGCCGTGACCGGTACAAACGTCAGCAAGGATGAACAGTACTGGACGGAAAAATACGTAGGCTCCACAGTTGAGGGGCAATCGAATGCGGCTTTCGGTGTGAATCACGGAACTGGACATATCAAGGCTTATCCAGCGGGAGTTTCCGGACCCATGGGAAATTATGTGCGTGCCGTCCGAGGAAACACATACGGTATCAATAATTTTGAGGATAACAAAGACGGCACTGTCATCGACCATGCCACCGGACTGATGTGGCAGAAGGCGGACAGCGAAAACGGTATGGATTGGCAAGCTGCGTTGACTTATGCTGAAACCTCCACGCTGGCTGGCTATAACGACTGGCGTCTTCCCAATGTGAAGGAACTTCAGAGTATTGTCGATTACACTCACTCACCTAGTGCCGAAGATGCGGCGAATGTCGGCCCTGCGATTGATACAGACTACTTCAACATCACTGTACTTCCGGCCGGGACAACAAACCACGAAACAGATTACGGCTATTTCTGGTCAAGCACCAGCGCCTACTTCGGCGGAGACAGCCTCGAATATTACTATGCCTGGTATGTGGCCTTTGGAACGGCGGTCAATGATCAGGGCGCTGACTTTCACGGAGCAGGCGGTGTCCGGTTTGACACCAAATACGAAGGTGGAGCGCTGGGTGAAGGCGGCGAGCGTTATTATAACTATGTCCGCCTGGTACGCGGGGGAAATGTGGAACAGAGTGCCGGTGATAATATAGCTGCATCCGATTCCACAGACACATCCGAACCCGTAGACCCCGAAGGAACAGGCGATGTTGAAATGCCACCCGCCCCCACTACAGAACCGGGTATGGGGGAGCAGGCGGAATTATTAGGCATTACAGATGATCAAGCAGAAACTCTGATGAGTGATTACCTCGGAGTACCTGACAAAGTGATGTAAAAGAGATCTGGCAGGCCGGGAACGATGACATCACCCTGGCAGAAGCTAGTACTAATTTTTTTATTGTCATAAAAAAAGAATTCGTCTATTATAAAAATACAGATTCTGTCCAGCCCACTGTCAGGCGGCATGAATCAAAATATCAACAAAGAGAGATAAATGGAGGGATAAATGGAAATTTCTATAACATATTGTACACAATGAAACTACAAACCTCATGCAGTCAGTCTGGCTGCTAAAATAGAACAAGCATTAGGCACGGAGCCAAAACTTATTCCCGAAGGGCGGGGAATATTTGATGTAGTAGTTGAAGATGAACTTGTTTATTCGAAGTTCAAAAGGGGTTCATTGCCAGATGAAGAGCAACTAATTGATGAATTGGTTTCAAGCTACGGTAGTAAATAAAAGCCAAAATATGAAAAATTAACATTTTGGTATGGCGATTATTTTGAAAAAGGGGGATTGAAAGGTTCTAACGGATAAAATTGGCCATTGTTTTATCAACCGGCCCAGGACAGGGAAACAGCTCTTTTCCGTGGGCGATAACGTTTAGCTCAGGTGACCCAAAGCAAGCGGAGCGCCAGCTTTTGGGGTCACCTGGAGCGATTTGTTCAGAGCGTGCTCTGATTATTGCCAAGGCCATTTATAGGGTGGCTTATTCATCCATTCAGGATTTTTAGTGGTTCTCCCAACTATATCATTACCCTTGAAATGTTTCCAAACAGCAAAAATGAAAACAAATGTTCCAACAATTAATACAGGTAATAACAAGAAAGTTCCGACTTGGAGGCCCATATAGTTTGTATGGCCGAAATAATTCCCAGAAATAATATAAGAAAAAAATGTAGTCCAGAGAATTCGGTGAAGCGCCATGTTAGAAGCTAATCTTCCGACCAAGATCGAAACGATTCGGCCGCTTCGTGCATAAACTCGTCATCTTTGAAACCATGCTCAATTGCTTCGGCTACTGCGAGGAAGTCGATTACCTGCGACGCCACGTCACCTTCCTTTAAGTGGGGTTGGACGTACACTATTTCCAACTGATCATTCTGTACAGAGGTCCGGAATTCTCCTCCGACCTCTTCCACCAACCCTGCATCACACAGCTTTCGAATTAAATGCAGATACTTCGCCTTGTACGTAGTGACACCAAGCAAAGCTATAACCCCTGAAACAACAGCACCAAGTCCTTCATGCTGCGCGTCCTTCAAGTAGCCATCCTGCCCGTCTCGTCGCGATGCCGAGTTAGTCTTGAACTCAACGAGTAGATTTTTGCCGCATTTAGTTACCACGAAGAAATCAACTTTGTAGGACTTGTTAGCGAACTTCGCGTCAGCATGTTTCGGCTGTACAGAACCAATTCGTAACGGCAGTTCAGGTATAACCGCTGATACATCGAGGTCACGAACGTGAGAAAATACTTGCGGCAACGCGAAGCCCACAATTGAATCGACCCGAGTCTCTGCCTTATAAGCTAGCAAAAGCTTCCAGTCACGCAATGTTGCAAAGTAGTCTGTTATCGTACTCATATGATTTCCTCTATGCTTCTAACGTTAAGCTCACCGGCATTATGTTGTCAGTTATGTTATGTTGCCAGTTAACCAGCGTATCCCGCAAATAAAAAAATAAAAGAATACCCCGCCGCCACCAGTTGCTGAAAATCAAAATTAAACCTCATATCAGTATCAGAATCCCCTCATATTGTCAATAAGTTTTCATCTTGTTCAAAGTGTGATAAAATCCATACATGCAATTTCGATATCCAACAAGCATGACAGCGGAAGAATACGTTATGTGCCAGGGTAGGTCAAGAGCATTGCTACTCCTTTCCCCCCTAAGAACCGTGCGTGAGACTTTCACCTCACACGGCTACGCCTTGATAAGACACGGTGAAGCATCCAGCAGTAGATTTCCTCTTTTCAGGGCGTGAACCTGTCTGTGACATACGGAATGCAGCAAAACAAGATTGTTCACATTATCCGTACCACCTCTGCACTTTGGTTTCCGGTGGTGCGTGTGCCATTCCTCCCCTTCGTCGAGTTCGGTTCGGCATACGGGACAGCTACCTTCTTGATCTATCCACAGATTATCTTGTCTTGACCGGGTATTTCGTTTTCGGAGTTTCATGGCACGTTCGGTAAAATATTCGTGCCATTTTGGATCGTAGGGGTTCGCCTCCCCTTTGATCTTTATGTGTCTCCGAATAGGGATCTAGTCCATTTTGTATAGAGCGGGCTTATTCCCTTTTTCCTTAAACACCCAGTTCCTGTTTTTCTCTCTTTGAAAATATTTGGATTTAATCCATGTAAGAGATTTATTCGGATGCCTCCTTTTTGCCCATTTCCATGTCGTTTCAAATATTGCATGGTCAATACTGGTGAATGTCCTTTTACTGGCCGAGTGGCGGTAATAATTCCCCCACCCTCGTATCACCGGGTTCAGCTTCTTTATCAGGGTTTCCGTTTTGACCGATTTATTGGCTTTGATGGTTTCCCTGACTTTGACCTTAATTGATGCGATACCTGATTTTGATGGTTTTGTCAACAGCTTCCCTTTGTACTTGCGTATGTTAAACCCAAGAAAGTCGAACCCGTCATTTATGTGACTGATCTTTGTTTTCTCCTCTGATAACGTAAGCCCTCTTTTATCAAGAAAGTCTACTATTAATGGTTTGACCTCGTTTTCGAGAAGTTCTTTTGACTCTCCTGTGACAATGAAGTCATCAGCATACCGAACCATATGCACCTTTTTCGATCTTTTGAATCTCGATTTTAACAAATCTTCAAGACCGTCGAGGGTCATATTCGCCAGAACCGGAGAGATAATTCCTCCCTGCGGAGTGCCGGATGTAGTTGAGTGAAACATACTTTTTTCCATGTAGCCGCATTTCAGCCATGATTTGAGTTTCTTCCGATCTGTTGGAATATTCTCATATAGCCAGTCATGGGAAATGAAATCAAAACATCCTTTGATATCGGCTTCAAGAATCCATCTGGGACTGCCCTTCAAACGAAGTGCATTGTAACAGCCTTCTATAGCATCATGAGCTGATCTCTTTTTACGAAATCCGTTTGAGCATTTATCAGCGTTGCATTCCGAAATCGGATCAAGTGCAAGAACTTCTAAAGCCTGCTCACATCTGTCATATTTTGAAGGTATTCCC
>JAUCGE010000153.1 GCA_030377965.1 Desulfobacterales bacterium HSG16 | reverse complement strand
CAGGCAGAGTATCGGCTATAAAAGATCCGACCCGAATTTTGATTTTACGGATTATACTATTGAGATTGAAAATGGTATCAGCTTTTATATGTATTCAGATGGTTTCAAAGATCAAATAGGCGGCACAAAAAGACGTTCTTTCGGTACCAGGCGATTGAAAGATTTTTTGGCAGAAATTTCCACCCTGCCGTTTGAAATGCAAAAAATGAAATTGACAGAAATATTTGACGCATATCAAGGTGAAAATGACAGACAGGATGATGTCACGTTTATAGGATTTGGTTTCAGGGAATTTTAAAAAATAAAAGCCCCGCCGAATCGATAAAACAGCCCGAAGACCCTCCTCCAGAATCCGTATTATCACCATCACAGCTATTATCGTTATCAGGAAGATCGTTCACATCTCCTTCATCAATTCCAAGGTCGAAATTCTGGCTGCCCTGTGTTTCAGAAACATTGACAATTGCAATATAACTATCCGAGCCAGAATATGATAAATTTCTTTCAATACCAGGTTTGAGTTCCTTTGTTATCGGATCTGTAACATCTTCTGCGGACATGGCAGCGATCCATGCGGAATCGGAGGAAACATTCGATATTGTCAGACCTGCTGGTTTTTCAATGGTTTTATCCAGTTTTATGAGGTATGCGCCAAGGCGGTCAGGAGAGAAACGTTTAACTGAAAAATCAGATGGTATGGCATTTACAGTCTGGGAAATTTCAGGGGCAGACGAAGATTTATACAATGCTCCGTCAGGCCATGTGTCTTCGGGATGGGCGGCAAAAGACCAGAACTCGGCTACAGATCTGTAAAACGATGGGCCGCCGCTCTGACTCAATGCTGAATCAATGCTATCTTCGAGTCCGTCGGAGGAGGCATTTTCAAAAACCGTCTGCCATAAAGAAGCTCCTCCATATTTCATCCAGAGGTAGCCGCAATAAACGGAAGCTCCATATTCACGGTTTCCGTCGAATGTCGTTATGGATTTATCAGGCCGTGCCAGAAAATCCCGGACATATTCCGCATAATCATTGGCATCCGGCTCACAGATTTCTTCCATCCAGGCAGCGCTGGCCTCAAACCACCAGCCTTCTTTGTCCCATCTGGCATTCGAAATCTTGCTGCTGTCGTTCCAGGGGTAATAGCTGCGTTGAACTGCATGAAAAAGTTCGTGTGCGGCAGTCACCCGCAGAACTGTCATCTCGTCGCTGCTGCTTACAATATTGGAAAAATCGCTATTGAAAACGAACCAGGCACAGGCATCTGCTTCGTTGATCTCTGTTAAGGCGAAATATCCAGAGGATATGGTGACTTTTTCCCAGCTGCCTGTTTCTGAATTTAAAATCTCCATACCGGTATTGGCGATATAGACATCCAGTGCATAACGATCCATGCCATAGGGGACGGCAAAACCTTGTGAATATTGTATTGCATGAGCATCTTCCAATGCCTGGGCAATAACATCAATCCATTGAGGAGTTCCGTTTCCGTCCGTATCATGCCAGTTGGCATCCCAGGGGTCTATATCATTGCCCCAGAATATACGAAAATGATTTTCACTGCTTAAAAATTCATTAGCATTTCGGATATTTTCGGCATATTTTCTGCGATTGAGAGCTGTTCCAGACAAAAAACGCTGCATGGGCGGCAGGGGCGCAAATTCAGGGGCTTGGTGATTTCTGAGTCCTGCCCTGCCCGCCGCATATGCACAGCCTGTATCCAGATGGACAGGCAAGCATAAAAAAAGCGACACAACAATAATTATGGCAGATTGACACCATTTCTCTCTATTGCCAGGCACGAGATGATATTTCATTTTCAGGTTCAAATCCTTCAGAGCGTTTAAGATAATATACCCAATTATCGACGACAGGGCAGGGTTCCGTCCCGCCGAAAGATGGCGGGGACGGAACCCCGCCCTGCCATCAGGTATCTTATTAATTGGGAAATCCCTTATTCGGATATTTGTTTTTTCCTGTACTGAATATAAGCGTCCCGAAATGCCTCATAAGGATCAATAGCAGCATCTTTGAGTGATTCGTAATCGCCTATTCTGAACGATATGGCATTGACCTTTTCAAAGGCATTGACACCGACAGCGGTTGTTCCGTCAATATAGCTGGTGGGATTTAAAACACTGTCGGCAGACATTCCGACAGTGTCCCGCAAAGACGAGGGGCCAAAAACTGGCCAGACAATATATACCCCGTTTCCGAGTCCGTAAACACCTAAAGTCTGACCAAAGTCTTCGCTGCTTGGAGCTGCAAGATCAGGATTTTTTGCCGCAATATCCATGAAACCTAAAACTCCAGCCGTGGAATTGACGATAAATCGGCAGAATTCGAGGCTGGCTTTCTCCGGCTTGCCCTGAAGTACGCAGTTTGCAAACCTGATGGGGGTACCAAGATTGTGAAAAAAGTTTTTTACACCTGTCCGCATTTGTTCGGGTGCAACAGCCCTGTAACCTTTTGCAGTAGGTTTCAAGATCCAGAAATAGAGCTTGTCATTGACATGGTGCATGGCGACATTCCAGTAATAAAGAGGATCGCTGGTGCTTTCCTCGGCCTGCTCATCCTCTGAGTCAAAGGGGTCATCGTCTGCAAATTCGTCTTCAAAATCGTCTTCCGGCTCTGACACCATGTCGGACGAATTAGAAATTGTCGAATCGGAAAGAGAATTGTCAGCCACATTTTTTCGAGCCGCACAACCGGTCATCATGACGAAAACAAGCAAAAAAATAAGCAAGGGCATAAAAGCCCGAACTAATCGGACAGGTTTCATTCGGATTATTCCTTTTCAGTTTTACTCTGCTTTAATGACTCGGCCTTTTTTTTCACTTTTTCGATCAACTGGTCAGGATTTTTTTTCATTAAAAACTTCTGAAACTGGGTTCGATAGTTTTTAACCAGAGAGACACCTTCAACCTTAACGTCGTATATCCGCCAGTTTCCATCAACTTTCAGCATATTGTAATGCACCGGAATTTCGATACTTCCCCGGACAAGCATTGTTTTCACCTGGGCTCTTGGGCCTCTTTTGGTCTCCTTGATCTTCTCGGTCAGATATTTGACTGTTTCGTTCTGGTAACCGCCCTGGATTTTTTTCAGATACGTCTCTCCCAGAAGGGTTGTAAACTCTTCAGTAAAAGTCGCAAGCCTGGCCTTGTCGAATTTTTTCCTGTATTTTCCGAGAGTACCCTTGCTGATAGTCGTAAAGTCGAAGATACCTTTTATAAGAGGCCAGATTTTTTCACTCTGGGCATCTTTTGCCGATTTGTCTTTGTATTTAGGATCTTTGAGGATATCGATCAGCTCATTCACTGGTTTTTTCAAAGAACTCATGGGTCCATCTCCGGTTGCCGATGATATGGCAGGGACGGCAAAGGTGAGCGCAAAAACAAAGATTATAGCAATTGCTGTAAAGTTATAACTGCGTTTCATGTTTTCCTCCTTGTTAAAAATTGTTGAATATCAAAAAGATGGCAGGGCGGGGTTCCGTCCCCGCCATCTTTCTTTATCCGGCTGTCAGTCTATAGAGCCGAACACATATTTGCTTATAAGGGCTTCGATATCAAGAGCTGATTCCGTTTCCAGTATTTCTCCATTGTCTTCGAGCAGTTCGTCCGCTCCACCGGGAGTCAGTTTTATGTATTTATCACCAATAAGCCCCGATGTCTTAATAGATGCAATAGCATCCTCGCTCAATGTAAGTTGTTTATCTATTTTCATTGTAACGACAGCGACCTGTTCTTCCATATCTAAACGGACAGAACTCACCTTGCCCACGGGAACACCCGACATCCTGATATCTGCTCCGTTTTTAAGCCCTGCCACAGATGCGAACTTACCACTGAGGGTATAATATTTGCCTGAATTGATCAATTCCAGATTGCCCAGTTTGACAGCAAGATACGAAAAGCATAACAGGCCGGCCAGGACAAAGATTCCCACAGATATTTCAACAGATTTTTTTTTCATTGATTACCTCCATATTATAAACCATTTTCCGGCAAATACTACTCGACTCGATCTTCTACCCCGGTTTCCATACCCTGCATAAAGGATTTTATAACAGGATTACTGGATTTATCGATATCTTCCGGTGTTCCTGCAAATATTATCCGCCCTTCATCCAGCATGGCTACATGATGGGCCACATAAAAAATATCCGGTATTTCGTGGCTGACCACAACCGCTGTAAAACCGAATTTTTTCTGGTAGTCAGCAATCATTCCATGCACCCCTTTTTTCCGCACCGGGTCAAGCCCTGTGGTAGGCTCGTCAAACAGGACAATTTCGGGTTCTGTAATAAGCGCTCTTGCCAGAGCCACTCTTTTCTGCATTCCCCCCGATAACTGGGAAGGATATTTATGATCCATATCTTTCAGGTCGAGCTGGGTCATTTTCTCGAAAACCAGTTCCTGTATTACGGTTTTCGACAATTTGTTTTTTTCCTTTAAAGGTAATGCAATATTTTCGAATATGGTCATGGAATCGAAAAGCGCGTTGCCCTGGAACATATAGCTGAATTTACTTCTCAGCTCTTTACGATCTTTCCTGTTCATATCGCGCATGGGTTTTCCCTGATATAGAATCCGGCCGGTATCGTACCGTATCAATCCTATGATATGCTTGAGCAAAACGCTTTTGCCCTCGCCGCTCTTGCCAATGACAGCAGTAATTCTGCCCGGATAAATGTCAAAATCGACACCATTCAGTACCCGGTGATCTCCGAACTGCTTATAAACCTGTTCAAATTGAATAAGTGGCTGTGTCATATTCTTATCACAATAAAAAGCATGTCAGTAAATAGTCAAAAGCGAGAATCGCGACCGAACATATGACTACCGCAGAGGTGGTTGAAAGGCTGACACCTCTTGCCCCGAATCCTTCCTCGCGAAGATGAGTGTAATAGCCCTGATAACAGGATATGGTAATGACCAGGACAGCAAAACAAAAGGATTTGATAAAGCCCCCGTAAATGTCAGCCATGCTGATGTCCGTGGACATATGCGCGAAATAAACTCCGGGGCTGACACCTAAAAGCAGCGAACCTGTAAGAAAACCGCCGAAAATGCCGACTGTGTTGAAAATGGCGGTCAACAGAGGAAAGCTTATCAACGCGGCAGCAAGCCTGGGGCTGAACAGAAACCGGACAGGATTGATATCCATTGTCTTGAGTGCGTCGATCTGCTCAGAAATCCGCATGATACCAATTTCAGCAGCAATGGCCGACCCGGCTCTGCCCGTTATCATAATAGCAGTCAACACCGGCCCCAGCTCTCTGACAAGGGTCAGACCCACTGCCGGCCCGAGCATTCCAACTGCCCCGAACTTTACCAGTGTATAATATCCCTGAAGTCCTAAAACCATGCCGGTAAATCCTCCGGTCAAACAGATCAGAAGCACGGACTTCATGCCGATAAAATGTACCTGAGTAACTATCTTTTCGACCTGAAAAGGCCGGGAAAAGATATGAAAAAAACCGCTTGACAAAAACAGGGCCATCCTACCGAGTTCCTGTACCAGAAAAATTGCATTTCTGCCTGTCACAGCAAATGGTTTTTGAATTAAATCAATCTTTTGCATTTGTACCATCACGCCTTTGTCATATCAAATGATAAGAAAAATTTTTATTGCAACCTGCCCGATTTATAATGGAGAGAAAATAGCGTGTCAAGGTATATTGCAGACTGTGGGCGTATCAGCACTTTACAAGTACTTCGGGAATTGATAACAGTATTCTATAGCAGGCAGAAAAAATATTGGCGGGTAAACAGGCTTTAAAACCAGTGGTTTAGATTGTAATCTATGGAAAAGTCCGGAACGTACACAAACACCGGGGAAGTGACAGACCATGAACAGAACAGAAACAAAGAAAAAACTCAAAAGCGGATTCCTGGCAGGAACAAAAAAAGGATGGAGCGGATTTCTCTGGATGCTCAAAATCCTGGTTCCTATTTCATTCGGAACCCTTTTGATCGAATACAGTGGTATTATTGAGAAAATGGATTTTCTGCTCGCCCCTTTCATGCATCTGATGAATCTGCCATCTGCCGCTGCTCTGCCCATTATAGTAGGTATGCTCACCAGCATATACGGCGCAATAGCGGCTATGTCGGTTCTGCCCCTGGCCACCGAGCATATGACCCTCATCGCTATCTTTCTTTTGATCTCCCACGGGCTGATTCAGGAAGGAATAATCCAGGCAAAATCAGGTATTCACTGGCTGAAAACCACCCTGATAAGGCTTTCTGCATCTTTTATAACAGTCATGATAGCAAGCCGGATAATAAAAGTCGAATCAGTGACTTCCACCACCGAATCAATTGCAGCAGCCGGTGAAAAAGTGTTTACGACCATGCTGACAACCTGGTGTATTGACACTTCTTTTCTCATGCTCAAAATTTTCTGCATTATCATGCCTCTCATGATGGCTTTAGAGATAATGAAACGCTTTGAGGTTATCCCCCTGCTCGTAAAATTCATGTCACCATTTATAAAAATGATGGGTCTTGACAAAAAAGTGGGAATCCTCTGGCTGACGGCCAATACTTTCGGGATTGCATATGGAGCAAGCGTAATTGTCGAGGAAACCAGAGACGGCAGTTTTACAGCCGAAGAACTCACACGCCTTCATATCTCCATCGGCATAAACCATGCAATGATCGAAGATCCTGCCCTTTTTCTAAGCCTTGGTTTAAACCCTTTATGGCTATGGATTCCAAGACTTGCGACAGCAATAGCAGCTACACACCTGTACAACATATGGCTGTGGTTGTGCCGACAAAAAAATAAAAATCGGAAAAAAGAACAAAAACACCAGGTCACACAGGCAGAACAACCCCTTACTTTTAAACGCATGGAGAAAACAAAATCATGAGCATTTCAGTCACAACATTGGTTGACAACACGGTTTCCGTTGGAAAAGGACATATCGGCGAACACGGGCTTTGTTTTTTCATAGATACTGGAGATCGCAAAATCCTGTTCGACACAGGACAGAAATCAGCCCTTGAAAACAACGCTGCTGTCATGGGCATCAATCTCTCAAAAATTGATACGGTTATACTGAGTCATGGCCATTATGACCATGCAGGAGGATTGCCATCCCTCATAAACCACACTACCGAATTTACTCTTTTGGGCCACCCGGATATATTTGATGATAAAAGAGCCAGGATTGCAGACAATTTTTTTCCCATCGGCTCGCCAATGGGAAAAAAAGAATTGACTGAAAAGGGAATCAAGATACAACTTTCCGCCGAACCTGTCCATATCACAGAACAGATCATGACAAGTGGAACCGTTCCCATGACAACAGATTTTGAATCCATCGAACCCATGTTCTACATTCAAAAAGAGGAAAAATTATCTCCTGACCAGTTAGAAGACGATCTGTCTCTGATCCTCGACACAAAAGAGGGAATTGTTCTTTTACTAGGATGCGCGCACAGGGGGCTTGTCAATATATTGCGCCATGTAGATAAACTTACGTCCGGAAAAAAAATTCACGCTATAATGGGCGGGCTTCACCTTGCAAACGCCACAGATGAAAAAATGGACAACATAATCAATATCTTGAGGGAATATGATATCGACAAAATAGGTGTCAGCCACTGCACAGGCCCGAAAGCCTCCGCTGTTTTCTTTAGAGAGTTCCCGGATAAAGTTTTTATGAATTCGGTTGCCAATACCATGAGTTTTTCATAGAAGATACGGCTCCTTTTCGAGTTCGTGCAGATACGATAACGCTGAGGATATCCGGTGCTGGCTGAAAACACGAATGCCGTTTTTTTCAAGCAGTGCAGCCGTAACGCCAGCACCATTTTTTCTTGTCCCCGTAAAACTTCCATCATATATGTACGAACTCCCACAGGATGGGCTGCCATCGGTCATTATGGCAAGTCCGACGTTTTCCTGTTCTGCCAGTTCCCAGGTTCTGTAAGCTCCGGCAGTAAATTCAAGGGTTACATCTTCCCCAGAATTGTCAATGATACGGCCTTTTTCGGCTATTACGGCATATCCATCCTCACCAATGATTTCCGCCGGATTTCGCGGAACTAAAAGGCCGCCTTTGATTTCAGGACATACGGGAACCAAACGCCCTTTGCTCAACCATGTACGCAAAATTTCATTGTCGGAAGTTTTGCTTATTGTTGTTTTGGCAAGTCCGTTGTAACGCACAGGCTCGCCAACAAGACATGCGCTTACGAGAATTTTGATCATTCGATAAACAGGACGAGGGGAATCAAAATGATCGACGGGATATTTCAAATCCATAATGCATTCCTAAATTTTTCAATGCCTTTTTTTCGATATCAGCAGATGCGTCAAAGTTCCGAAATACCTGCCAAGTTTCAAAAGCCGCTTCCGAGTCAACTTGTTCGGTCGGATAAACCTGTCCATTATAAATTCAAAAGGGTGCTGAATCATCTTACTGCCAAGTTTTGGTTAAAAGTTATAT
>JAUCGE010000152.1 GCA_030377965.1 Desulfobacterales bacterium HSG16 | reverse complement strand
AAGATTTTATTTTGAAGCCTGTAATGAACTTCCAAAACTTAAGATACCTTTTTTTACCATAAAAGTCACGTCTGACAACACGGTTGCCAGATCATAAAAAAACTGCTAATGATCAGAGTATGATCAAACGATTGACAGAAAATGTAAAGGAATTTCCCCAGGCCGTTTATTTACCGGAAAAAACGGCTGCACAAAGATTTCTTAATAATGGATATGAAAAGGCTGTAGCCGGGCTTTTAAGGGCTGAAACATGGCCTGCGCCGGAACGAATTGCAGCCCTTTCCTGCATAGATGCCAAAGTGGATAACAGGGAAATGATAGACAGGGCTTTTGCTGCATCAGAAGGTGTTCTGCTTCCTGAAAACCCTTTGAAAACGGGATTTGATCCAGATGTTCCCCGTTTAAGTGCTGATGAGGTTTATTCAGTACTTTCCGATTCTTCTGAAAACCGGAAATGGATTGAAAAGGTTTTATTCCGTTATTCGAAAAGATTTTCCCTCAATTTTTGCAATGATCTGCCAAAAGCTTGTGATATGCTTTTTGAATATTTATGCAGTCATGTTTCGTACTGGGAAGCCGATGCTTTTCCCATAGATGCCATGATGGATTTTGAAAATCGGTATGACTGGACATTTACGACAGATGCCTGGTCATTAAGAGAACAGATCAGAAGGGAATCTGTCGTTGTTGGACAGGCATGGAAAACCATACTTGATATGTCTCTGGGTTCAAAGATTTTGCTGATTCTCAATGAAAGAACTCCTGTGGATTATATGACCTGTTTTCTTCCAGCCGGGGCATCCCTTATATCTTCCGGCTGCGTATCTTCTGGCATATCAGGTATCAAAGATCTGGAATATAACAATCTGGAATATAACGATCTGAAATATCAAAATGCTGATTCAGTTATTGTTCACACCGGCCTGAAAATTTCTTCTTCGGAGCATCGAGTTCTTTTGCAGGATACCTCCGAAGGCGCAGCTCTTGAAAAAGTGATGGCTCTTGCCGAAAAAATTAAGCGAAAACCTGTTTTTCTCGATTTTTCACGCAGGCGCTATCCCAGGTCTTTTTTACGTGTTTTCAGATTCGCTAAGCATATGGGCTGGGGCATAAACCTTGAGGGTAAGGTGTTCGATCCTGATGGAGACATGGTTCTGCAACCCAAATCATCAAGGGGATTTCAAAAACTTGATGGAAAACCGGTAATAACTTTGTTTGATCCCTGGCCCATATCCGATCCGAAAATAATTGACGGACTTTGGCCTGAAGAAAGGCAAAAGTTTTGTACTGAACCTAAGACAAAACCCTGGCAGGATGACCGAATCGGTGCAAGATCCGAGATGGAAGCAGGAGATGACAGCATATACCGTGAGGTTTCCAAAGCCTG
Organism: Desulfobacterales bacterium HSG16; assembly: GCA_030377965.1. Taxonomy (GTDB): domain Bacteria; phylum Desulfobacterota; class Desulfobacteria; order Desulfobacterales; family HSG16; genus JAUCGE01. The sequence goes on along the minus strand of JAUCGE010000152.1, from coordinate 7,259 downwards.
GATCTTACCTGTCTTGGGAGGATGGATGCGTGCCGATGATTTATTCAAAAACAGGCTTGCCAGGTTCGTCCGAATGAATTTTGCGGCAGGAACCAGTGCTTTAAACTATTCTGGCCCGGCAATGGAAACAGTGTGATGATAAAGAATAAACGGCATGCATGTGTTTTCGACCTGGACGCTACATTGAGCCATGCCAGACATGTTTCCAAAGGACTGGCGATCAGTGGAAGAAATACCGATTCTTTTATGTCAAGGCAGGCTTTATCCCTGATTTCAAATATTTCCAGAGATTGTGATGTTTTCATTGCTACCGGGAGGGCAAGATCTACAGTTTCTGAATTTGAAAAATGGTTCCACGAGTTTGATATCGAAATTTCAGGCTGGATTTTAGAACACGGAGCGGTTGTCCGGGGCTTTTCCGAATGGACAAAAACCATATTGGACGGGCTGGATCTTGAAGCCATCAGAGTTAAAATCGAAAGAATCGTCGAAAAATACAACCTTCCCATAGACACAAGAAGATATGCAGAGGATCATAAAGGATTTTTACTTTTCTCAGGAAACGGAAAGCTTCTTGCCGAATATTTAATTGATCGGATTTCCGGTATATTAAACGGAAAATTCAGAACCCTGGTCGGAACCCGGAAGATCGCCTTAATTCCTCTCATGGCTGATAAATACAAAGCTTTTGAGCAGATATTTGGAAAAACTCATTTTGTCAGCTTTGCGGCAGGTGACGATGTTGATGATTTGAACCTGCTGAGGAGTGCCAGAATGGCTCTTGCTACCGGAGATGCGGGTTTTCTGATAAAAAAGTTTATCACATCCTGTGAAAACGGATATGTGTCTAAATATTCGGGGCATGAAGGAACTGTCGATATTTTGGAGCGAATATGTGCAAAAATTGATTCTGGCGGATTTTCGACCCACGATCTGAAAGTAAAGCGAAGATTGCCTGTGGAAGAGGCATATATGTTTCGTCCTTCAAGACAGGTTTATCTTGATATGATTTTTAAAAAAACGTCGGTTTGCAGATCCGTGCCTGATCCTGATTTATTGAACAGCCTTTCAAAAGAGCTGGACAGAGGGAGAAATATCGTTATCGAAGTCAGGATGCGGGACTGGGGTGGTGAGATAAAACCTCTGGCGGCACTTTGTGATGTCATGATACCACTTCTTCCCGAAGCAAAGTGGAAACTCGTGTTCAGGCCGGAGCGTATCGGAGTTGAAAATTTAAAGGATTTTAAGAATATCATTGAAAGACTTGAAGAAATTTTGACAGGGCCTGATGATATGAAAACCTTTTTTGACGGACAATCCAGATTTTGTTCGCCGGGAGTTTTTAATTCACCTGGAGTTTTGAATTCACTCGGTGTTCCGGAAAAAAGTTCTGTCACCCTGCTTTTATATGATCATCCCGAGGATATGAGTCCCTGGTATGATCGTGCTATTTCTCGTCTTGTTACAAAATATCCGGGTGAAGCAAAAAAATGGTTCGTCAATCCCATGTATCTCAAGATATCAGGGGCGGATGCGGTTTCTATTCAGGCTATGGAAAAGGCAAAGCAGATAAATCTTGCAGGCGAACGTATTATGATGGCAGCTAATGTTGTTGACTTCAAGGATATCGAGATCTCGACCAGGGGTTTTGACAGAATCAGGGATCTGGTGGATGCATTGATAATAGTTCCTCGTGTGGTGACAAATCCAGATCGAAACTGTATGATTGAAGAAGCAGTTGATAAAATCGGCGAAAAAGCTTTGTTTTTGTCGAATATGAAGACTTACGACCGGCCCTGTGTTCTGGTGGTTGATTCATACGGCCTGCTCCCTGCTCTTTATTCAAAGTGTAAGGTTTCATATCTCGGAGGTGGATTTGATCCAAGAAAACGGGGGTTTGACCCAATGGAATCTCTTACCGCAAAAATACCTGTGATAACAGGACCTGTTTATGATTATAACCGGATCAGCGTAGATTACATGAAAAATAGCAGATTCAATGACAAAGTAACGAACCATAATAAATGGATCAATATTATGCATGATTCGGAGACTGCCGGCCATGATTTCGCTGATCTTGCAAAGAAGTTGATTGAAAAACCTCCTGACACCCGGATTCTGGAGGATTTTATCAAAAAACGATCTTTTGATCCGGAAAGGGTGGCAGCAGAAGTTATGGCAGACCTTGCAGGCTGGTTAAAAAACGGATATCTTATCAAGGAAAATGAAGAATTTGCAATTGACAAAATAGACATCTGTAAACTTTATGGTCGGAACAAAAAAGGGGGATCATGAAAGAATTCTATTCATACGGAACTATCGATTACGATGAACATTTTTGTGTACCCCGGAATCGGCTGGTTGACAAATGTGTTCGAATGATCACTGGAAATCCTGAAAAGGGAGGGTGCTACTTTACTATATGGGGTTCTTGTCAGACTGGTAAAACATGGCTGTCCCAACAGGTAAAACAAAAGATCGATTCTCTTTTCAGCGATAAATTCATCACTGGCTTCATGTCCATGCAGGGAGTTCTGCTGGAAGATACATGTGCAGATGAGGAGTTTTTCGATGAAATGCCTCTGTTGGTCTGGGAAACATTCGGAGTCAGTTCAAGTTTCAAGATGGCCCGTTGGAGCGATTTTAAGCGAATTTTTGCAAGAAATAACGGTATCTTTGACAAGCCTGTGATTCTTTTTATTGATGAATTCGACAGCCTGCCATTGAAAATTAAAAACAGGCTTATATCACTGTTTTGTGATATGTATCTGAAAAGAGAGAGTTATCTGCTTCACGGTCTTGCCCTTATAAGCCACAGTTCAGTACTGGGGGTGGATAGCCTTAAAGAATCTCTTTTTGATATTCGGCGTTCTCTGCATGTGTCAACCTTTTCTTTTACCGAAGTTGACGAATTGTTCAGGCAGTATTATGAAGAAACTGGCCAGAAGATAGAGTTGGAAGTGATTCATGAGCTTTATAAAGTTACCCAGGGACAACCAGGACTGACTTCATGGTTCTGTGAGCTTTTGACTCGGAAATACAATCCTGGAAAAGATGAAATTATCGACCTTTCTATCTGGAAAAAAGTTTATGAAAAGGCCGTTGTTTCGGAATGGAACAACAGTCTGTTGAGAATGGTAATAAAAGCCAAAGGAGAATATCTGTCCGATGTCATGGATTTGTTCGCCTCGTTCGATATGGAATTCGGATTTGATACCGACTGGTGCAATTCATTGTATCACGAAGGTATTATGGATATTGCTGTGAAAGTCGCTAATGATGGTGAAGAAATAAGTGTTCGCCGGTTTTCATCTCCTTTTATTCAGCACCGCTTATTCAATGAACTGACATCCGATATGTCAGTGGCAGGTTGCTCCGTTCCTGTCCTGGAATATGAGGATGACCTGTCAGATGTGTTCAAAGGAAAAAATTTGAATCTTTTCCCTTTATTCGAACGTTATGAAAACTATCTGTCAAGACTCAAAGCCCATAAGCAGAATCTTTTTCAATGCCGCCAGAGAAAAAATGATAAACGCCTGACCAGAGCCGATGGATATTTTTACTTCTATGCATGGATAAAGGAAGTGTTATCATACCATTGTGTCGTAAATTTCAGGTTTCCTGCTGAAAAAGGTACTGTGAATCTCAATATAAAATGCGGTAATAAGCAGGGAGTTATCGAAATAAAGAGATTTAAAAATTTCATGGAGACTGAGGATGCATGCATTCAGGCCGCAGACAATGCCCGTCAGTCAGGAATTAAAGATATATTTATCGCCATATTCGTTCAAACTGAGAGTGAAGGCATACTTGACAAAATTTCCGGGATCAGGATGGTTGATGGTATCAGGGTGCGGGTAATCGCTTTTTTAAACGAACTCATAATATGTAGAGAAAAATACATTGATAATCCTGAGAGAGGTGAAAAATGAAAGATGAAAATTCAAACGTGAATCTGCTTCTTGGCAAGTCCAGGAAAAAAATCGATGCAATCGACGAGAAAATTGTAGCTCTTTTATCTGAAAGGCAGGGTATTGTAGAGAATGTAATAGAGATTAAGCAGGCCAATAATCTACCTGTTTTTCACCCAGCCAGGGAAGAAGATCTTATTTCAAAAAGACGGCTTCAAGCAGAAGCACTTGGCCTGGACCCGAATTTTCTGGAAGATATTTACCGTACAATTATAAGAAGATCCCGTGTCGAGCAGAGTGCCACAATGGCAACCCAAGGGGTTCGATCAGGTGCTGTCGTACTCATTGTCGGTGGCAAGGGACACATGGGCCGTTATTTTGCTGATTGCTTTACTGATGCTGGTTATGAAGTACGCATTCTTGGCAGAGAAGACTGGCATGATGTGGATAGGCTGTGTGCAGGTGTCGATCTTGCCATCTTGAGCGTACCCATAGACCAGACCCCTGCAATAGCACATAAACTCGCTCCGCATCTTTCGGCAGATGCTGTTTTATCCGATTTGACCAGCATCAAGGAAGCACCCGTGAAAGCGATGATGGAAGCTCATTCAGGACCTGTGGTCGGTATTCATCCCCTGTTCGGTTCCACAACTTCCACTCTTGATAAACAGATCATTGTTGCTACTCCCGGCAGGGATGAATCCGCATGTCAATGGGTACTTGATCAGTTTACATCCTGGGGGAGTATCCTGCTGACTTCCGATGCCCGGGAACATGATGAAATAATGAATATTGTTCAGGCTCTACGCCATTTTGCAACCTTTGCATTTGGTCGGTTTCTAAGCCAGAAACGAGCCAATCTTTCACGGACTCTCGAATTTTCAAGCCCGATTTATCGCCTTGAATTAGGGATGGTGGGCAGATTGTTCGCTCAAGATCCTTCCATGTATTATGAAATTATTGCAGCTTCGTCCGAACGCCTGGAACTGCTCAAAGAATACCTTGTATCTATGGAAGAGAGCATTGAAATAATTGAGAAGGGTGATAAATCTGATTTTCAGGATGAATTTCAAAATATTGCCCGATGGTTTGGTCCTTTCAGTGATCAGGCTATGCGTGAAAGTACCTATATGATCAATAAGCTGATTGAGCGGTTTTGATTTTAGGTCTGGGAATACACCAGTCATTCCGCTTGTGCTGAAAAAAGTCCTATCAATTGATGTTCAAGTTTTTAATTCATTGAAAATACATATTTTTCAAGGTCAAATTCAAAAAACTTGAACATCAAGTATCATAGTTCGATCCCTAAAGAGCGAAGTTTTTCCGCCAGTCTCTCTGCTCTTTGTTCGGCATTTACCGCCCTCTGCCTCTCTTCTTCTTTTTCTTTTTCAGCAGTGTCCGTCCGTTGCCTCTCTTCTTCTTTTTCTTTTTCGGCGGTGTCCGCCCGTTGCCTCTCTTCTTCTTTCTTTTTTTCAGCAGTGTCCGCCCGTTGCTTTTGATTCAGCACCTCAATCCTGAACTGGCCTGCATCATGCAGCAGCTTACCATCATCAGCATCTTCAAAAACAATGCGCTGCCCTTCTGTCTTTATTCTGACATTCATTTCGGGTATCAATAAACAACCTCTGGCATCCGGTCTTGGTTGAACGACCTGCCCAGATGATTTCCTCCACATGTGCAGCTCTATCTGATCCCGGATTTGTTTTTGAGGTGTAACCGCATCCATTACAAGATACGTTGGAATTTTTAAGCCCATATAAAACAGAATATTGCTTTTTAAATCCTTCAGATGACTTTTAGGGGATGTGATCTCCACAACGCAGAGCGGCGGAGGTTCCACATCCAGATCATAAGAATTAGGCGGATGCGTACGGAAAGGCATCAAAAGCAGATCAGGAGCGGTTCGCTGTTTGTTCCCCTGCCTGTCTCTGTAAAGTATGAAAGTATCCACGAGAAGCATCAAACCCTGCTTTTCGAGAAAATCTCGTAATATTTCAGTGGTATATGTAAGTATTTTCCCGTGCAGTCCCCCGGCGGGCATAAGCTCCTCCTCTGTTTGATAAGCATATGGATCTGTGTCCCAGTCAGCTATAATGTCCGGAGGAATCCATCCGGGGCGATCAGGAGCCATCGCCGATTCCTGTATTTTATATGCGATGTTCATATGATACTCCGTATTGTGTAATGTTGTCTGATAGTTTAATATGTTTTTTTATAAACAATATTTTGAGCTGTGTCAAATGCTTTAACCAGTCAGCGGCCTTCATGTGTACTCTTGACAAGTGCTGTTTATTGGATTAAAAGGATTCTTTTTTAAAGTGGTATTTTTTTGTATAAAAATTTACCAAATGCGATAACATCAAATCATAAGGAGATCAAACATGTCAGCAACACTCATCAAGGGTACGGTCATTCGTGAAGAAATTCTGGAAGAAATTACTGCCGAAGTTGCACAGATCAAGGAAAAGCACGGAGTTGTTCCCGGGCTGGTGACTATCCTGGTGGGTGAAAGTCCCGCTTCTATTTCTTATGTCACCTTGAAAATCAAGACAGCTCATCGTGTCGGATTTCATGAAATTCAGGACTCCCAGTCAGTAGATATTTCCGAAGAAGATCTTCTGGCACTGATAGACAAGTACAACAAAGATGATGCCATCAACGGAATCCTGGTTCAGCTGCCCCTGCCCAAACACATTGATGAAAAGAAAATTCTTAACGCCATTGATCCTGACAAGGATGTTGACGGGTTTCATCCTGTGAACGTTGGCCGTCTGATGATCGGTGGTGATGAAGTGAAGTTTCCGCCCTGCACCCCGGCAGGCATTCAGGAAATGATCATTCGAGCCGGTGTTGAAACATCAGGAGCAGAAACTGTGGTTGTTGGCCGTTCAAACATTGTTGGCAAACCTATCGCTAATATGATGTTTCAGAAAGGACCTGGTGCCAATTCCACAGTTACAGTCGTTCATACCCGTACAAAAGATCTTGCCGGACACTGTAAACGCGCTGATATTCTCGTAGTGGCAGCAGGCGTACCAGGGCTGGTTAAACCAGAGTGGATCAAACCCGGCGCATGTGTTATTGATGTCGGAGTGAACCGTGTTGGTGAAAAACCGAGCAAAAAAGATCCGAACCGGATGGTGGCTATTCTCAAAGGCGATGTGGATTTTGACGAAGCCAAAGAAATCGCAGGCTCCATTACACCTGTTCCGGGCGGTGTCGGACCTATGACTATCACAATGCTTATGAAAAATACCCTTAAATCGCTTAAATTCAAACTGGGTATTGCATAACTAACAAATTGATATCAAAGGGAATCATTGAATTTATGATTCCCTGTTTTTATCT
>JAUCGE010000021.1 GCA_030377965.1 Desulfobacterales bacterium HSG16 | reverse complement strand
ATAAGTGGTAAACTTGGGTTATAAAGCTACCAACATCAGAAAATATTTTCATCCATATATCAAATTAAAATCTTTGTCCATCCAAGAAAGATGGAATATTTTTTTATCGGAGTAATGACTTATTTTTGCCACCAGAAATCATTTGCCCTGACCGGATCATAATTTTTCTGCCTGCCGGAGTTTGAAATAACACGGGGATAAGCCTCGTTTTCATGTCCGCAGCGCATGAGCCTGTCGCAGATCATCATCCAGCCTATAAAAAAGCCGTGTTTTTTTACGGTTTTTCCTGCATAGGAAGAACATGACGGATGCATGGGGCAAACGCCATCTCCTCTCACAGATCGGAGATGATTGAGAGGTCCTTGATAAAGGCGGATGGCAAGAGACAGAGGGTTTAACAAGTTCAAGGCCGTCCGGTCATTCTGTCCGGCCTGGTCCTGTCCAATCTGGTCCTGTTTTGCCGGGACATGAGAGCATGACAGGAAAGATAGAAGGAAAAGCAAAAAAACGCTTTTTTGAAAAAGACTGTTCACTTCATATTTTTTCATATGGTTTTTTTTATATCTGTTTTTGTTTGTGCAGCCAGTTGAGCATCTGGCTTACTATGAACGATATCACATCCCGAGGCATGAAATTTTCTGGCAAATTTTTATAAAATTTGTCTGTGATCTCCTCTGTACTTTTTTTTACATCCTTTGTGCGTGAAAGAGACTCTTCCAGAATCTGTCGGGTTTTCCGGGCTGACTTGATGGATCTTGGGATGAATGTTTTTGCATCATCTCCGGTGCAGCCTCCATAATGTTCGGCAAGAAATATATCGATATCGAAATTTTTCATCCTGTAAAGGCTTTGCTCGTATTTATCGAAATTGGAACTGGCTGCCGTAAAGATATTGTTTCCAATGGGAATGCCTCCTGCATCCGATGCAAACAGCGCTTTTATTTCCGGAACATATACAGCGATAGAACATGAAGAATGGCCCGGAGTTTCGATGATTTCCATTGAAAGTCCGCCAACAGAAAGTGAATCTCCTTCTTTGAGCGGCTTTTCAACCTCAATTCCTGAAAATTTTGAGGGCATATCGTCTGGAAGCCTGTCCATATCATAATTTTGCAGGCAGATCTGGTTCATGAAGTCTATGCCTGCAATAACTTTTTGTTTTTTTAACAGATCTTTTGCCCGAAAGGATGCAGCTATTTCTGCATGAGGCCATCTCTTTTTAAAATAAGGTATGATCCCGCAATGGTCGAAATGGGAATGAAGAATGAGCATCTGTGTTATTTTTTTTTCATCAATGTCCAGTTCCTGCAACATGGATATTACATCTGGAATGATATTGATCATGCCGCCGCCGAGAAGAGCGTATTCATCATCTCCCATAAGAAGATATACACATGATTCTTTCGACCCCATCATTATAATTTGGTCAGTGACTTTTCCAACACGATCTGCTATCATTACAAAATTCCTTTCAGGTGAGGCCGGCCAGATAAGGTCAGATAGGTAAGGCCGGAACAAGGTTTCCTTTAATCAATTATATGGGGTTTAGCAGGAATTGTTTTGACTGTAAATGATGTTTCTATCATATTGGGGAAAACGAAAACAAACTGTAATAGCGAAATGAATGATGTATGGGGAAGCAGTTTATGAACCACAGCCAAAAGCAAAAGCCCAGAATTCTGGTAATTGACGACTCACCCATTAATATAAGGGTGCTGGTGGATTCACTGATGTCAGAGTATGAAATTTCAGTGGCTACCAATGGAAAAGATGCTCTCAATATAACTGCATCTGAAAATCCGCCGGATTTAATCCTGCTGGATATTATGATGCCTGAAATGGATGGATATGAAGTGTGCGGACGGCTCAACGCTGATGAACGCACCCGTCGGATTCCGGTGATCTTCATCACTGCCCGCAATCGGGAAGACGATGAAACCAGAGGGCTTGAACTCGGAGCGGTCGATTATATTACAAAACCGTTTTGTGCGGCAATTGCAAAAGCCAGGATTAAGACTCATCTGGAGTTGAAAAAATATCGGGATGATCTGGAACGGTCGGTCAGAGAAAGAACTGATGAATTGATCCGGGTCAATATTCAGCTCCAGGATGATATCATGGAGCGGAAAAAGGCCGAAGAAAGTCTTAAGCAGGCCAAGGAGGAAGAAGTTCGCCTGCTGGAGATGGCAACAGCACTTTCCTTTGAACTCAATCTGACCCGGCTTCTGGGCAAGATAATGGATACCACAAAGCAGTTGCTGTCAGCAGACCGCTGCACCCTGTTTCTTATAGATGAGAAAAAAGGCGAACTCTGGTCACAGGTAGCGCATGGACTTGAGATCCAGGAAATCAGGTTTCCCTGCCATCTCGGGATTGCAGGGTCTGTATATATAAAGGGTGAAACCATAAATATCCCGGATGCATATGCCGATGACCGCTTCAACCCGGATGTTGACAGGAAAACCGGTTATAAAACCGAGTCCATACTATGTATGCCTGTTAAAAATAAGAAAAGCAAAACCATAGGCGTGGTCCAGATTCTCAATAAGAGGGGAGGGCCATTTTCCCATGATGATGAAGTGAGGTTGAAAGCTTTTTCAGCACAGGCATCAATTGCTTTGGAGAATGCCAAGTTATTTGAAGATGTTAACAATATGAGAAATTATAACGAGAGCGTTCTTGAGAGTATGAGCAACGGGATGATAGCTTTTGATGCGGATACGAAAATTGTTAAGTATAATTCCGCTTCACTGAGAATATTTAATATTCAGCCAGTTAATTCAGGCGTGAATGGCAAGGCATTGCACAAGCTGCAGACCATGATTTCCGAACTGAATCCCTGGATTGCTGAGAGCATCGACAGAGTCTTGAAAACAGGGGAAGTGGATATTGAAATGGATGTGGACCTGGATGTCGGCATTGATGTTTTTGTATCTGTCAATATGACAATCGTTCCTTTGAAAAGCATTCAGAAAGAGATAATAGGTTCTCTGATTGTTCTGGAAGACATTACAAGTGAAAAACGTTTGAGAGGAACAATCTCCCGTTATATGACAAAAGAAGTGGCAGACAAACTCCTGGGTGCTGAAGAAACTGTGCTGGGAGGCCAGATCCATGAAGCCACCATCCTGTTTTCGGATATTCGGGATTTTACCACAATTTCGGAACGAATCGGACCCCAGGAAACCGTAACTCTGCTCAACGAGTATTTTACACTCGCGGTTGATGTTATTTTCAAGTACAAGGGAATCCTTGATAAATATATAGGAGATGCGATTCTTGCAGTTTTTGGAGCCCCGTTTTCCAGTGGTGATGATCCTGATCGAGCAGTTAAAACTGCCATAGATATTCTGCTTGACATGGGAGAATTTAATGAAAGAAGGATTGCTGAATCAAAAGATCCCATAAAGATAGGAATCGGCATTAATACCAATGAAATTCTTTCGGGTAATATCGGTTCTTTAAAACGAATGGATTATACCGTTATAGGAGATGGGGTCAACCTGGCATCACGCCTTGAGGGAGCTAACAAGGTCTATGGAACTCAAATATTGATCAGTGAATTTACATATAAAAAACTCAAAGGTGATTATTTGAGCCGTGAGGTTGATCTGATCAGAGTCAAAGGCAAAACTCGACCTGTAGGTATTTACCAGATTATGGTTTATTCCGGACAGGATGAATATTTCAAAATGGAGCAGCTGCTCGAATTATTTCAAAAGGGCTTTAATTGCTACAGGAACAGGGAATGGAAAAAAGGCATTGATTATTTTGCCCGTGCAGTTGAAATAGATCCTCATGACAGAGCTTCGAGTCTGTATATTGAAAGAAGCTATTATTTCGATGAGCATCCGCCTCCTGAACTATGGGATAATATCTGGGATATGAAAGAAAAATAATGCAATAAAGGGGTTGCCAATATGGTATTATGGGGTCGGGAACGCCGGAGGAAAAAACGTTACAATGTTTCATGGGAAGCCTGTTTGAACATAGATTTTCATGATCTGCGTGGAAAGATAAACCTCAGAGTCATTAATTTTTCCGGGATCGGTGTTCGAGTTCATTCTTCCCGTATTTATCTGAATCGGCGGCATCTGATACTTTCAGATCCCCAGCCTCACCTGGAAATTATTATCTGTACACCGTCAGGTGATCTGATTAACGAGATTGAAATCCAATGGTTTAACCAGCATATCGAAAAGAATGTTTTTGAAATTGGGATTGGCTTTATCAATATGGCAAAAAAAAATGAATTTTTTGTTGATAAATTAATCAAGAGGCTCGGCCAAAGAGCATCATATGTGTAAATTCTGCTCATTTTCAAACAGGCGTTTAAAATATATGCGGGTATTTCATATACAGTCTGCAAACGATTTTGATATGTATGTGTCAGCGGTTAGAAAATATACTTAATTAATTAAAATGTTTATCTTCTTATATTGAAAAAATATAAATTGTGGCACACGAATTGCTATTCTCATTTATAACATTGGCGTAACTTTGATAAACATAACCTAATACCTACGAGGTGAAAAATTGAAAAAACATGTATTAAAATTGACAGCATTATCAGCGGTAATCTTTTTGAGTGTTTTCGCTACCCAGGCTATGGCATGGAAGGGCATGGGAAAAGGAGGTTGTGGCGGCGGAGGATATAAGGGTACACAGCAGGGCGCAGGAACACAACAAGGCTATGGCTGTCAGGCCGCAGTTGCAGATATGACAGAAGAACAGATCAAACAGATTGCAGACGAAAGAAAAGCCTTCTTCAGCCAGACTGCTGAACTCAAACAGCAGATTCTGGTAAAACAGACAGAGCTGGCAGCTATCATGGTCAAGAAAGAAGCTGATATGGAAAGTGCAGTTGCCGTACAGAAAGAAATATCCGAACTTCAAGGTCAGTTTGATATCAAACGGCTTGAGCATATGGCTGAAATGAAAAAGATCAACCCTAATTGTGACGGTGGCATGTACAAAATGGGCCGCGGTGGCAAAGGATGCAGCGGTAGAACTCAGAAAATGGGCTGCCAGGCAAACCAGACACGTCAGCAGGGGTGCTGGTAACAATTAATTGTCATAAGACAATGAAAATATAACTTTTTCTCCTTATCTTTTCTCCTTTAGCGAACAGGGCGGTGCAAACTGCTCTGTTCGTTTTTTTGTTGTAGGGAGTTTTCCAAATAAATAAAATATCCGATATGGCAGGCGGGTTCCGCCCACCGAAAGATGGCGGGGACGGAACCCCGCCCTACCGTCGATAATTGGGTATATTATTTTGATGTTCCATAAAAAATGAGAGATATCAAGTGATTGACAATCGTTTTTTTACTGACTCGATCACATTGGATAAAATAGTGTCAAGGTCGGTCTGTGGTTTGAAACCCACCCTGTCTTTGATTTTTTCTATGCCGGGTACCCTGCGCTGCATATCTTCAAAATCCTTTTCAAATGCCTCTTCATATGGGATCAGCTCTACTTTGGATGAGGAATTACAGGCCCGGATGATTTTTTCAGCCAGGTTTACAATGGATATTTCTTCGATTCCACCGATATTGAAAACTTCTCCGGCGGTGTTGTCTGAATCCATCAGGCTGATAAGGCCGCTTACCACATCCTTTACATAGGTGAAAGTACGGGTCTGTGATCCATCGCCATAGACTGTGAGAGGTTCGTTTTTTAGCGCCTGCTTGACAAATCTTGGAATTACCATGCCATAGGCTCCTGTCTGCCTGGGACCTACCGTATTGAAAAGCCTGGTGATAATGACATTAAGTCCCTTTGTCCGGTAATAGGCAAGGCCGGTAAATTCGTCCATAAGTTTGGATGCTGCATAGCTCCACCTGAATTTGGTGGATGGGCCGTATATGAGGTTGTCGGTTTCGACTAAGGGCGCGTGCATATGTTTTCCGTAAACTTCGGATGAAGATGCGATCAATACCTTTTTTTTGAACTTGTTGCAAAGCTCTAAAATTTTTTCTGTTCCTTCAATATTGGTTTTGATCGATTCCAGAGGGTGCTTCAGAATGTAGCGGACACCAACTGCCGCAGCCATGTGGAAAACAACATCGCAAATGCCCGTCAATTCGATCATGGCATCATGATTCAATATGCTTTCAATTGTAACGAAAAAATGGTCAGCATACGCCGGATTTTCTTTGAACTGCCGGATATTATCCATTGATCCGGTTGACAGGTCATCAATAATATAGACATCATCTCCTCTCTCAAGAAGAGTTTCGGCCAGGTGGGAGCCGATAAAACCGGCTCCACCTGTAATAAGAACTCGCATGACAGATGCTCCTTTATGAATAATCTGTAATCTATAATTTAAAATGTCCGTATCCGAAAAATGGAATGGACGCAAATAAAAAAACAGCCGGAATTGTTATTCGCTGTCTTTTAAAAAAAGGCGATGATATTCAGGTTCGCTCAAATGAGTTTTCATAATCCGGCTGATTGTCGAGAATATCGATTCAAGTTCATCATCTGAAAGCCTTTTTATAATGGTTTTCATCAGTTCGTCATCCGAAAATTTTTGAAGATAGCAGATAACGGTATTTTCATCTGTTTCACGATCCAGACCAAACCCTGTCAGCCCTTCATATTCTTCCACAAAACGGTGAGAATGAATTGTCATTGGTAAATTTGCCTTTAAAAGTGTTTAAGCCTTATGCTACAAACAAAAAGTTACCTTATTATCATATGACACAAGAAAGGACAAATGGATTCTTCATTCAAATATTTCAAGACAAGAGATGGAATCAGCATAAGATACGGGTTTATGACAGGTGTCACTCCTAAAAAAGGAAGCATAATTCTGCTTTCAGGCAGAGCCGAGTTCATTGAAAAACATTTTGAAACCATTTCCGATCTCAAGCGGAGAGGTTTTGACGTATTTATTATGGACTGGCGAGGACAGGGGCTTTCTTCACGCCTGCTGATAAATCCTCATAAAGGATATGTCAAATCCTTCGATTTTTATCTTGATGATCTGCGCCTGTTTGTCAAAAATATCGTTATGCCGACAGCGGTCCGGCCTGTATATATCCTTTCTTTTTCTATGGGCGGCCATATCTGCCTGAGATATCTGCATGATCATCCAGAAGGAATCGAAAAAGCGATACTCGTATCTCCAATGATCAAAATGAATACATCCCCTTATCCGGAACTGATCGGCAAGATGATTGCCTACATAGTAACTGCTCTGGGAGGAGAAAAGGCTTATGCACCTGGAAAAAAAGGCTATGGAGCCTGGGACGAGATATTTGAGGGAAACAGGCTGACCTCGGATAAAACCCGTTTTTTTGATGTAAAACAGGAAGTTGAAAAAAATCCTGATCTTGCCCTCGGAGGGGTGACAGTTGGATGGGTCAAGGCTGCTTTCGATTCCATAGACCGGCTTTTATCCTGCGGTTATCCAGAAAAGATATCAACTCCTATACTCCTTGTCCGTTCAGAAAAAGATCAGGTTGTCTGCACTCATGCACAAAAAACAATATGCAGCCGAATCGAAAATTGCAGACTTTTTTCGATACCGGATTCATTTCATGAAATCCTCAAGGAAAAGGAACACATAAGGGCTGGATTCTGGCGGGTTTTTGATGAATTTATAGACAAAAAAAATTGACAGCCTGCCGGAGTATGGAGTAGCATCGTTATTGCAACACTTGGGAATTCAAGAAAAAACGTATCATTTAGCCCTGTGACAGGCTTTAAGATAATTCTTCAGGGCATACCTGGTGGGTTTGTGAGGATTTCTTTTAACTAAAGGGAGGGTTGAAATGGCCAGATCAAGCGAAGCATCACCTAAAAAAAGCATTCTTCCGGGCCTTATTGTATTTGCATGGCTGATCGGACTCAGCGCCATATTGGCAATGGTTTGTATAAAACAGATGGATATTGATCAACAGCAGCCTCAAACCCGGGTTGTCGTTAAAAAGATAGCATCAACTGTATCATCATCTGCTGTATCATCACCCGCTGTATTACCATCTGGTACATCCGTACCCACCCATCTAAACGATGCAAAGGTTCGGCAGATCGAAAAGCGGCTTGCCAAACTGGAGAGAAATTTTAAGCTGATAGACGGGATTTCACAAACCATATCGAAACTCGAATTACAGGTGACAGATTCGGCAGATCTTTCAAAACGGTTCGATACATTGGAAGCCTCTGTCGATCTTTTGAAGGTAGAAGGCGTTTACGCGCGGTCAGTGGAAAATGGAAACGTACAGCCAGTCAAAAAAAATAAGAAATTAAAGGCATTGAGATCTGCTCAGATAAGTGCGAATGAATCGGAATCGAAAGCCTGGAAACGAGAAACCCCGGAGAAAAAAATTTCGACAGAAAAAATGACATCCAGTACCTTTTCAAGAGATGTCGGTAAGGAACCAGTATCAAAACCCCGGATGAAATCTCAACGAATTCCAGGACACAGAATCAGCACAGGCTCCCATCATGAGGTGAGCAGGGGCGAAACCCTTGGCGCTATCGGCCGCGCTTATAATATTGATGTGGATGAAATCAGAGAACTCAATCAGTTGGCATTGGAAGACTATATTTATCCGGGACAGAAGCTTCGCGTAAGAGCGGAAGCAGATATTATGGAAAAAGATATAGCATTAACTGATGAAACACGCGATGTTTCAGAACCTGATGCACTACAGGGCAAGGCTGATAAAGATATTTCGGCTGATACATCCTCTTTTTCCCTTTATCAGATCAGTCGCAGATATATGCCGAGCTATGGTGTCTCATCTGACAAGGAAAACAGAATGAGAAGGCTGGCTCCGGGTCTTGCCGTATATTCCAGGTAAATTAAGCTTTATTTGCTTGACATGAAACAGCATTTGCGACTAATCTCAACACCTTTAAAAGCAAACATCCGATAACTTAAGGATTCTTATAATGAATTATAAAAAGACACTCAATCTTCCAAAAACAAAATTTCCAATGAAAGCCAATCTCGCGCAACGCGAGCCTGCACAGTTGAAGACCTGGGCAGAAGACAGGCTGTATGAAAAAATCAGGGAGCTTTCCGAAAAAGAAAACAGGACCCCCTTTATCCTTCATGACGGCCCTCCATATGCCAACGGCCGCATTCATATAGGCACTGCACTGAACAAAATATTAAAGGATATCATCGTTCGATCCCATCAGATGGCAGGTTTTGATGCTGTTTATGTTCCCGGATGGGATTGTCACGGGCTGCCGATAGAGCATAATGTGGATAAGGAGCTTGGCCCAAAAAAGAAGGATATGTCCATTTCCAGCATCAGAAAACAGTGCAGAAAATATGCCGGAAAATTTATCGATATCCAGCGTAAAGAATTCAAGCGGCTCGGAGTAATGGGCGAGTGGGAGCAACCCTATCTTACCATGAATTACGCTTATGAAGCCATTATCGCTCGTGAGTGTGGTAAATTTGCTGCAAATGGTGCTCTTTTCAGGAGTAAAAAGCCAATTTATTGGTGTTCTTCCTGCAATACCGCTCTGGCCGAGGCTGAAATCGAGTATGCCGATGAATCTTCTCCATCCATATATGTCAAATTTTCGGTAAAAGACGATCTTACAGATATAATACCGGATCTTGGAGAAAAAAAGGCATTCATCGTTATATGGACAACCACTCCCTGGACGATTCCGGCCAACCTTGCAATAGCGCTTCACCCAGATTTCGAGTATGTGGCAGTGGACACGAAAAACGGTGATGTCCTGATCCTGGCAAGAGAACTTGTCCAGAGCTGTATGGAGCTGTTCGAAATAACGGATTATGAAATAATAGCCGATATTCAGGCTTCCCAACTTGAAAAAAAGGTATGCTCTCATCCCATGTATGACAGAGATTCTCTGGTGATACTCGGAGATCATGTTACACTGGAAGCTGGAACCGGATGCGTTCACACAGCTCCCGGACATGGTCGGGAAGATCATGAGGTGGGGCTTGCTTATGGTCTGGAAGCCTATTCTCCCGTGGATGACAATGGCTGTTTTACCAAAGAAGTCGAGGATTTTGCCGGGCAATTTGTATTCGATGCAAACAAAGGTATCATCTCTGCATTGAAAGATTCAGGGGCATTGGCAGCACAGGCGAAGATGAAACATTCTTATCCCCATTGCTGGCGCTGCAAACAGTCTGTCATTTTCCGTGCCACCCCCCAGTGGTTTATTTCTATGGATAAAACAGATTTAAGAAAACGCTCACTTGAGGAAATCGACCGTGTCGAATGGATTCCAAAATGGGGAAGAGAGCGAATTTACGGTATGATCGAAAATCGTCCTGACTGGTGTGTCTCAAGGCAGCGTACCTGGGGCGTACCAATCGCTGTTTTTTATTGCAAAGATTGCGAGACAGTCCTGACCGACCAGGATACAGACGACCGTATCCACGATCTTTTCAAAGAACACGGGGCAGATATCTGGTTTGAAAAAGATGTAAAAGATATATTGTCTGAAAATATTACATGTGCTTCCTGTGGATCGAAAGAGTTCATAAAGGAAAATGATATCCTTGATGTGTGGTTCGATTCGGGTGTCAGTCATGCGGCAGTCTTGGAAGAAAGACCAAATCTGACATGGCCTGCTGACCTTTATCTTGAAGGAAGCGATCAGCATCGCGGATGGTTTCACAGTTCACTGCTGACTGCTGTGGGAATCAGGGATGCCGCACCTTACAAAGCAGTTCTGACACACGGGTTCGTGGTTGACGAAGCTGGCAAGAAAATGTCCAAATCCGTCGGCAACGTGGTAGCGCCCAAAGAGGTTATAGACGAATACGGTGCCGAGATTTTGAGACTATGGGTTTCAGCCTCCGATTATCGAGATGATATCCGTATTTCACAGAACATATTGAAGCAGCTCAGTGACGCATACCGCAGAATCCGCAACACTTGCAGGTTCATGCTGGGCAACCTGTCCGATTATGATCCAGATACCCAGAGTGTAGACTATGAATCCATGACAGATCTGGACAAGTTTGCTTTACACCGGCTTTTCGGCCTTCTGAAAAAAGGAGTCAGTGCTTATGATCGGTATGAATTTCATGTTATTTATCATTCCATGTATAATTTTTGCACCCTGGATCTTTCTTCTGTTTATTTAGACATCCTGAAAGATCGACTCTACACATCTTATTCTGATTCTGCAAAAAGACGGAGCGCCCAGACAGTTTTACACATTATCGTAAACGGGCTGGCAAGACTGATGGCTCCTCTGCTGCCCTTTACAGCAGAAGAGGTGTGGAAATACATGCCTCAGACTCAAGATAAAGCTGACAGCATCCATCTGGAAACTTTTATCGAAATTGATGAGAAGTGGAACAATGAAAGTCTTGGGAAAAAATGGGACATTCTGCTTCAGGTAAGGGGAGAAGTGACAAAAGCCCTTGAAGAAGCAAGAGCAGAAAAACGCATTGGACACCCTCTGGACGCTGTTCTTACATTGTCCGCAACCGATGAAGTCTATGAACTCCTTGATGAATATCTGGTCGATTTGAGAGATATTTTCATCGTATCTGGAGTTTCCATTATCAAAGATCAGGCATTGGAAAATGCGTTTGAAAGCGAGATTGTATCTGACCTTTCCATACTGGTTCAAAAAGCGGCAAACTCCAAATGCGAAAGGTGCTGGGTTCATGACGATTCAGTCGGAACAGTCGATGATCATCCGGGAATCTGCTCACGGTGCTATGAACAGCTTGAAAAAGGGCAGCTTGAAAAAGGGCAGCTTGAAAAGTCGGATGATGGCAGCGCTTGAAAACAAATATGTAAAGCTTGTTCTGATCGCAGGTGTCATAATAATCCTGGATCAGATCACCAAAGCCATAATATTGAATACAATGCCCCTTCATGACTCTATTCCGGTCATAGACGGATTTTTCAGCATTACCCATATCCATAACAGGGGAGGGGCATTCGGGATATTCGCTGGTGCAAGTTCGGGAGTCAGGACAGTTTTGTTTCTGGTGATCTCCACTTTTGCCGCACTTTTCGTGCTTTATTTTTACAGCACCCTGCCCAAAAGCCATAAATTTCTGGCTTTTGGGTTCGCACTGATATTCGGAGGGGCTGTCGGCAACCTGATAGATCGGATCAGACTTGGGGAAGTGGTCGATTTTCTTGATTTTTATATTGGCAACAGTCATTATCCAGCATTCAATGTTGCAGACAGCGCAATTACCATAGGTATCACCATTTTATTTTATCACATTGTTTTCAACAAACTGCCGGAATAAATCATCTTCACCCTTTGCAGCAACGCAGAATACGGGCAAAAAGACAAGCAGGACGGGTGTATTATTTTTTTTGACTTCCCTAAGTATCCGAGTATAAATTTTTATACAAAGACCTCCGAGGTTTTGAAAACCTCGGAGATCTCTATCCCCCGGATTTTAGACTAAAATCATGTACCCCGTCCTCATCAAAATCGGCTCTGTCAAAGTATATACCTACGGCTTTTTTATAGTCATCGGATATTTTTCTGCCCTCTGGCTGGCATCAAGAGAATCAAGGCGTACAGGGTATGGTTCCGGACATATGATGGAATTGTCTTTCTGGGTTATGACAGCCGCTGTCATCGGAGCCCGCTTTTTTTATATAATCACGGATCTGCAAACTTTTATAGACCGGCCTGCCGATATTTTTAAAATAGCCGAAGGCGGTCTGGTCTTTTATGGCAGTTTTGCAGGAGGACTTGTGGCAGCTCTCATATATCTTAAAAAGATGGAACTGCCGATTGCAAAAATCTTTGACATGGTAACTCCCTGTCTTCCTTTAGCTCATTTTTTTGGCAGAATCGGCTGTTTTTTTGCTGGCTGCTGTTATGGCAGAAAGTGCGATCTGACCTGGGCGGTCTCGTTCAACCACCCTGAGACAATGGCTCCAAAAGAAATTTTGCTTCATCCTGTACAATTGTATTCGGCAGCCGGTAATCTTGCTATTTTCACTGTCATCTGGTTTTTACGCGATAAGAAAAAATTCGACGGACAACTTTTTTTTACATATGTCATAACTTACGGATTCTTCAGAATTTTTGTCGAGTTTTTCAGAGATGATTTCAGAGGCCCTGTCCTGTTTGGCGCATTTTCAGTATCCCAGGCCATTGGCATCGGTCTTTCACTTTCTGCCGCAATCGGTTTATTTCTTGCGAGCAAAAAACGCACCAGATTCGGAAATCAAAAGGAACATCATGCCTGAAATTCGATATACGGAGTTTGAAAAACATATTGTTGAAGCAAAAGCTTCCTCTTTTTCCCCGATATACCTCATTCACGGAGAAGAAGTGTTATACAAGAAGGCATTCAACACCCTGATTGCCGCTTTGCTGCCCGGAGATTCAAAACAACTCAACCATGAACCTGTTGAAAATGACAATGTAGCCGAAGCCTTAGGACGGCTGAACACTTTTTCACTTATTTCCGGCAGAAAAGTAATCTCTCTTTCCGATTCGAGGATTTTTGATTCGACTCAGGATGCCTCAGCTATTCTGGAAAAGGCAAAAGATGCGTATGGACAAAAGAAGGTAAAAAAAGCCGCACAATATTTTTCAAGCTTTCTGGTTCTTTCCAATATCAAGCTCGAAGAAGCTCAGAACGATCCGGGGAGCATACCGGAATTAAAAGCAGACGGCGGTAAATGGCTGAATGAGGTTATTGCATATTGCGTCCAGAATGGTGTGGCTTCGTCAAAGGCCGGTGGTGACCAGGCCCTTGAACTGCAAAAAAATATAGAAGCCGGGTTTTGCGAAGATAACTACCTTATCATAACCACCGATCTTATCGACCGCAGACGCGTTCTTTATAAATCAATGGAAAAGCACGGAAAAATTATCGACTGTTCCGTCCCGAAAGGCAATCGATATGCGGACAAGAAGCAGCAGGAAGCTATAATAAGAGAGCAGATGCAGGCTGTTTTATCCAAAGCACGCAAAACCATTGATCCGGCAGCTTTCAAGATGATGGTAGAAATGATCGGTTTTGATTTGAGAACATTTAGCGCAAACCTGGAAAAACTCGTCAGTTTTACAGGGGCAAGAAATCGTATTACAGGCGATGATGTGTCAAACGTTCTCAAGAAAACTCGTCAGGAGCCCATATATGAATTGACCGGTGCATTGACAGATAAGAATACTGCCGATGCACTTGTTTTAATAAATTCCCTGGCAAATACAGGCTTTCATCCGCTTCAGATGATACAGGCCATGATCGGGCAGATCAGAAAATTGCTGGTTGTAAAGGAATTTGTTACATTTTCAAAAAATCGTGTGTGGGTTGGAGGAATGCCTTATCAAAGCTTTAATAATAATGTACTGCCAGCAGTTATAAAATATGATGAAAAGCTGCTCAATCAGTTGCAGGCGTGGAAAGGCGAGGAAGAAGAGCCGGAAAAGCAAAAAGGCGTAAAAAAGAAAAAGAAGAAACCGCAAAAACCATCTTCCGATCTTCTGATTGCAAAAAATCCGCGTAATCCATACCCTGTATATCAGATGTTTGTAAAATCCGAAAAATTTACACTCAAGGAATTGCAGGAGGCAGTTAAAATACTGGGTAATGCCGATATTCAAATGAAATCAACCGGTAAGGATCAGCGTCAGATAGTAGAAGAGGTGGTTTTAAGGATCTGTAAGCCTGTCAGCAGGCGGCGGGGCAGATAAAATATAAATAATAAGGTAAAACCCCTTTGACAAGTATCTCATGTTGGGGTATAGATACCCCTTCGATTTTGATGAGCGGTTGGCCGGTAAATATGGTCGATAACAACATCAGCAAATATGGACCGCACATTATACGATGAATGAAACAATTTAGTAATAAAAGCAGTGACTTACAGAGAAAAAATCATGTAAGTCAAGGGGCGGAGCTATACACAGAGGCAAAACAAAAAGGAGCAAGACAGGATATGCATCTTCGTAAAAGAGTTATGGTGACAGGGGGAGCCGGATTTTTAGGGTCACATCTGTGCGAACGGCTTTTAAATGAAGGATGCGACGTGTTGTGCGTGGATAATTTTTATACAGGCACAAAACGGAATATCATTCATCTTATGGAGAATCCTTATTTTGAGCTTCACAGGCATGATGTAACCTTTCCGATGTTCGTGGAGGTTGACGAGATATACAATCTTGCATGTCCCGCATCTCCTATCCATTATCAGAGTGATCCTGTCCAGACCACAAAGGTCAATGTAAACGGCAGCATAAATATGCTTGGACTTGCCAAGCGGCTTAAAGCTAAAATCATGCAGGCATCCACATCAGAGGTTTACGGAGACCCCAAAATACATCCTCAGCCTGAAACATATCATGGAAATGTCAACTGCATTGGAATACGCTCTTGCTATGATGAAGGAAAACGGTGTGCTGAAACACTGTTTTTCGACTATTTCCGTCAGCATAAACTTAAAATCAAGGTGGCCAGAATCTTCAATACTTATGGCCCCAACATGCATCCAAACGATGGCCGGGTAGTATCCAATTTCATCATCCAGGCATTGAAAAGTGATGCCATTACCGTATATGGTGACGGTTCACAGACCAGATCCTTTTGCTACGTTGACGACCTGATAGAAGGTTTTATTCGAATCATGGCAACGCCCGATGAGATTACAGGGCCGATCAATCTCGGAAATCCTGTGGAATTTACCATACTTGAGCTGGCAAATGCAATAATCGAATTGACCGGTTCAAAGTCGGAAATAATTTTCAAAGATCTTCCTTCCGATGATCCGGTTCGACGCCAGCCAGATATCGGCCTGGCTAAAAGTATATTAAAATGGGAGCCGAAAAAGCCTTTGAAAGAAGGGCTGATACCGACCATTGCCTATTTTGAAAAAATGGTCGATATTTGAAAATTTACAAATAAGCAGTCTATTGAAAAAAGAAAAAGTAATTAAGGCATAATCATGGATATAATTCATATCGGCGGAGAAAATACGGTCACCGGATCATGCCATCTGCTGAAAATTGCTGGTCTCAACATAATGATCGATTGCGGAATGGCCCAGGGTTATGATTCCGTTCCTGACATCGACAAATGGCCTGTATCCCCCAAAGAGATAGACTATCTTTTTATCACCCATGCACATATAGATCATATAGGCCGCATTCCGGAGTTGATACAAAAAGGATTTGTCAGAGAAATTATCTGCACCCATCCTACAAAGATTCTCTTGGGTCCGATGTTGGAAGATGGCATGAAATTTTCCAATATTTCGGAAAAAGAGAGAGTCAAATGCCTGAAGAAAATAGATGAATTTTCATGGGGCTTTGAATATGGCAAATATTTTGATCTGAAAAAAGGAATAAGGTTCAAGCTCGGATGTGCAGGCCACATCTTAGGATCATCTTTTGTAAGGTTTGAGGATACAGGTTCTGGCGAGTCTGTTATATTTTCAGGCGATCTCGGAGCGACAAACACCCCGATTCTTCCCGACCCCGACCCGCCTGAACCCTGCGATCTTCTGGTATTGGAATCGACTTACGGAAACCGTGTTCATGAAGGCAGAACCTCACGAATTCAGCGACTGGGTAAAATGCTGACAAAAGCACTGGAAGACGGTGGCAAAGTCTTTATCCCAGCTTTTGCCCTTGGCCGTACCCAGGAATTGCTTTATGAAATGGACAGGCTTTTTTCAGATCCTGATCTAAAAAAGACTTTTCCTGACCTTACACCCGATAAAAAAATTCCGGTTTTTGTGGATACTCCGTTAGGACTCAGGATAACAGCCGTTTACTCAAATCTATCCGTTTTCTGGGATAATGAAGCAAAAAACCTATATCGATCAGGAGATCATCCCATTGACTTCGATCATCTCTACGCCGTATCAAGTCACCGCGCCCATGAAAAGCTTGTAGAAACTTCCGGTCCGGCAATCATTCTTGCAGGTGCTGGCATGTGTACCGGAGGAAGGATAATCAATCATCTTGCGGCTGGCATTGAAAATCCTGAAAACGATGTTTTTTTTGTCGGATATCAGGCAAAAGGAACTCTCGGCAGGGAGATTTTAAAATACGGCAGGCAGCCGGGCGGACACATATGGATAGGAAATCAGAAGCTGCAGATTAATGCAGAGATTTACCAGTTGAGCGGTTATTCAGCACATGCGGACGCAGATGAACTCACCGGCTGGGTGGCATCCATGCCAGAAAAGCCGGGAAAGATAAAACTCGTACACGGAGAACCTGCTGCAAAACAGGCACTGGCCTCCCGTTTGCAGGGCATGGGGTATAACGCTCGGACGTAACATTTCGATACGCAAAAAACCTTCAGAAATATTCTTTTAATATCTTGAAGATACATCTGCGAAAAATCGCTTCGCTCTATTTTCGCACTCCGATCTGAAAAAATGTCATATGCGACGCAATCTTTTGAGTAATTATTTTTTTCATGACTTCAATTCCGGATTCGATATTCCATTATAACTATGGCAGACAATAAAAAAAATATCCTCGTTGTCGGAGGCGCTGGTTATATCGGCTCCTATATGTGCAAATGCCTGTCAAAAGAGGGTTACACGCCCATAGTACTCGATAACCTGATCTATGGTCATCGACAGGCTGTAAAATGGGGAAAATTCTATCAGGGAAACCTGGACGACACCGATTTGCTTGATAAAATTTTTACCGAACAGCCAATCTTTGCAGTCTTCCATTTTGCAGCCTATTGCTATGTAGGAGAATCTGTAGAAAAACCAGGTATTTATTATGAAAATAACGTAGCGGCAACTTTAAGACTGCTTCAATCCATGATTGATCACGATGTCCGCAAGTTTATTTTCTCATCCTCCTGCGCTATTTTCGGAGAACCGGTACAGATTCCAATTTCCGAAACCCATCCGAAAAATCCAATAAATCCCTATGGCCGAACCAAGCTTATGGTAGAGCAGATCGCTGATGATTTCAGCCATGCTCATGGCTTGGAACATGTCTGCCTGCGTTATTTCAATGCAGCAGGAGCCGACCCTGACGGCGAACTTGGAGAAGATCATCAGCCGGAAACTCATCTTATTCCCCTTGTACTTGATGCCGCCCTCGGAAAAAGACCATCAATTCAAATCTTCGGTGATGATTATCCAACAGAGGACGGAACCTGTATTCGGGATTATATCCACATAGAAGATCTGGCCCAGGCTCACCTGCTTGCACTGCAAAAACTTGCGGAAGGCAGGGGAGGGGGAAAGTATAACTTAGGGAACGGAAAAGGATATTCGGTAATGGAAGTGATCGAAACAGCGAAAAAGATCAGCGGCAGAAAGATTCTCTGCCAGATGGTTGAAAGAAGAGCCGGTGATCCTGCCAGACTCGTTGGTGCGAGCCAGAAGGCAAAGGAAGAATTAGGCTGGAAACCAAAATTTACCGAACTGTCCGACATAATAGAAACCGCATGGAACTGGCACAGACAGCATCCTGACGGATACAAATAACGGATCTGCAAAAAAAAGACGCAATTATCAACGGTAGGGCGGGGTTCCGTCCCCGCCAAAAGATGGCGGGGACGGAACCCCGCCCTACCATTGTCTTCTTGTGATTTCGGTTAAATGCATGGAGCGAAAAGAAAATGAAAAAATTCAATACTGACATTACGGATGACCAATGCAAAGACACCGGCATGGCCATGACCCTTATACTTCTTATTCTCGGGTTATACACGCATAATCTTTTATACTTCAAAATAATGCTCCCGGTGCTGCTTATAAATATGATCACCCCTTCGATTTTCCGACTGCCAGCAGTTTACTGGCTCGGCTTTTCTCATATCCTCGGAACTATCATGTCAAAAGTTGTTTTAACGGTAGTATTTTTCCTGCTTGTCGTCCCTGTGGGAGTTGTAAGAAGAATGGCCGGGAAAGATACTCTTCAGTTAAAAGACTTCAAAACAGGCAGAAAATCTGTCATGAAATCGAGAAATAGAAAAGTATGTCGGGAAGATTTGGTAAAACCTTTCTAATAACGAACAATGAAAACTTTGAACCCTGATTACAAGGATTAAAGGATTTCCTGATTTTGTAATCATGTAATCCTTTAATCCTTGTAATCATGGTTCAGGGATTTTTGAGTCAAGTCTTGAATAGCTAAATGGTTAATCCATTCAAAACGTCTTGAAATAACAGCATCTAAAGAAATTTTCATATAAACAAAAAGGGATTGTTATGGATTTTATCAAAGATTTATGGGGATTTTTAAAAGAACGGAAAAAATTCTGGTTGCTGCCGATTATTCTTGTATTGTTGCTTTTTGGAGCATTGATCGTCTTTACCAGCGGTAGCGCTATCGCTCCGTTCATCTACACGATTTTTTAAAACCGGAGTTATAATATCATCCATGTCTGATATAACATCTGATCCTAAATCCATGTCAAAAAACGCTGCTTCCCCCGCTGTCGAACATAATGCAATCCTGGGAATTTCCGCTTTTTACCATGACAGCGCCGCTGCCATAATCGAAGATGGCGAAATTGTTGCAGCCGCACATGAAGAGCGATTCACACGCAAAAAACATGATTCATCTTTTCCTGTAAATGCAGTTCAATATGTTCTGGATGAAGCAGGTATGGAAGGAAATCGTATATCTGCTGTCGCTTTTTATGACAAACCTTACCTTAAATTCGAACGATTGCTCGAAACCTATCATGCCTTTGCACCCAAAGGATTGAAAAGTTTTCTTTCAGCAATTCCCGTATGGATCAAGGAAAAGCTTTTTCTAAAAAATATGCTTTACGATGAATTGAAAAAGCTCGGTGTTCAAAATCCTGAGTTGATGTTTCCTGAACATCACCTGTCTCATGCCGCAAGCGCTTTTTTCCCTTCTCCTTTTAAAGAATCCGCAATTCTCACGATTGACGGGGTTGGGGAATGGGCTACTACGACAATTTGCAGTGGACAGACAAACCAGATCGAAATTTTAAAGGAACTTCACTTTCCCCATTCTGTAGGACTTTTATACACAGCCTTTACATATTACACGGGTTTCAGAGTCAACAGCGGCGAATACAAGATGATGGGACTTGCGCCCTACGGAAATCCAGACTCGGAAGAAAAGGAATTCTTCAAGAAAAAAATTCTTGATGAAATAGTCGATATACGCGCAGACGGCTCCATTCTGTTGAATATGGAATATTTCAAGTTTGCTACAGACCTGACCATGACCGATGATGAGAAATGGGAAACCCTGTTTAAAATTCCCCGTCGAGAGCAGGAAACAAAACTCGGTCAATCATATATGAACATGGCTCTTGCCATACAGGAAGTATCTGAAGAGATCGTACTCAAACTTGCTGAAACAGCAAAAAAACTGACCAGAAGCCGATACTTGACGATGGCGGGCGGTGTGGCCTTAAACAGCGTGGCAAACGGAAAACTGCTCAAATCCGGACTCTTCGATGATATCTGGATTCAACCTGCATCCGGGGATGCAGGAGGAGCCGTGGGAGCTGCATTAGCCGCATGGCATACCGGCCTTGGAAAACCCCGGACCATCTCTTCATCAAAACCTGATGCAATGAAAGGTTCTCTGCTTGGCCCGGAATTCAGCGATAAGGAAATTGCAAGAGCCGTTAAAAAATATAAGCCTGAATACACTCATTACAAAAATTTTGATGAACTGGCCAGATTTGCGGCACAAAAGCTGGATGAGGGAAATGTTGTCGGATGGTTCCAGGGCCGTATGGAATACGGACCAAGAGCTTTAGGCTGTAGAAGCATAATGGGAGATGCCCGAAACCCTGATATGCAGAAAAAAATGAATCTGAAAATAAAATACAGGGAGGGGTTCAGGCCATTTGCCCCTTCTGTTCTGGAAGAAGATATTCAAGAATATTTCGACATGGATCGCCCTTCACCATATATGCTCTTCGTGATTCCCGTTCAGGAAAAAAGAAGAGAACCGCTTCCTGACGGATATGACGAATTACCGATTTACAAAAGACTTTACCATCTGCGCTCAGATATTCCTGCAATCACCCATATCGATTATTCCGCAAGAATTCAAAGTGTGAACAAAGATACAAATCCGCGTTACTGGCAGGTCATAAACGAATTCAAAAAGCAGACAGGTTACGGGCTTATCGTGAACACAAGCTTCAATGTCCGTGGGGAACCAATTGTATGCACTCCGGATGACGCTTTCCGCTGTTTCATGCGAACAGAAATGGATTATCTTGTGATGGGTAACTACCTTTTTGACAAGACAGAGCAAAAAGAAACCGGATCAGGTATCGACTGGAAGGAAGAATTCGATCTGGATTGATAAACCATGAAAAAGCAAAATGCCTACACAATAGCTGATGAAATCTTCATGGATGCTTTGAAAGTTATAGATAACAACTTCAAAGACATTCAATACGCTATCGTAGGTGGAGGTGCTGTTCAGGTTTATGTGTCTTCAGTGACAATGAAACATGCAGGTCTGAAAGCCGTGAATGAAATAAACGGATTATCCCTGATGCTTCGAAGAACAGGAGATATCGACCTTTCGTTCGATTCCGATCTTGCCGGAATTTTAAAGCTTTTCAACGTAATCATCGCTCAAAAAGCGAAAAAGTACTTGTACCACAGTTTTGAAAAGCGTTTTGTAATGCAGAATGGCATGTGCAGGTTTAACCTGAACTATCAGACGGAACCTGAAGATTTAAAAGACATATCGTCTTATTATCATGATATAATTCATTCAGCTATTTCTGTCCCACTCAATGATAAAAACAGAGTTTTAAACCTCAAATTAGCGAGACCGGAATATCTTGTCGTATCCAAACTGACCCGTATCAAACCGAAAGATCAGGTCGATATTGCATTGCTGCTGAAAGCAGCGGAACTTGATGGCTATCCGTTTGACACAGAGGAAGTCAGATCAATATTGAAATCCGTTAAGAAGGAAGAAGGATATGATATTTTGCTGGAACTGATGGATAATGGATAAATCCAAAAATCACACACTCCCGAAATTTAAAGAAGAAACACACCCGGTTCAACAGGAGATATTTCGGAATATGTCGCCTGAAGATAAACTGAACATGTCATTGAGCCTGTATTGGTCTGCGAGAAAATTGAAAGCCGCTGCATTGAAAAGTCAGCATCCAGACTGGAGTGAAGAAGAAATAGAGAACAAAGTTAAAGAGATTTTTATGTATGCAACTACATGATCTTTTCAATTTATTTATAGGCCGTTTGAATGACTTGCATGTTCGTTACATGATAACCGGTTCTGTTGCCAGTATCATTTATGGTGAACCACGGTTAACTCATGATATCGACATGGTAATCGCTATTGATATCAAAGATATCGATCTGTTTGAGAAAGCATTTCCTTTGGAGGACTTTTATTGCCCACCTGCGGAAGTCATTCGGGTAGAAACAGCACGGCAGCAAAGGGGCCACTTCAATCTGATTCACCATAAAACAGGTTTCAAGGCTGATGTCTATACGTTGGGTAATGATAAGCTTCATCTATGGGCAATAGAAAATCGCAGAAAGATTGAGATGGATGGAGAAGTATTCTGGCTCGCTTCTCCTGAATACGTTATCATTCGAAAGCTCGAATATTTTCGTGAAGGTGGTTCTGAAAAACATCTGAAAGATATTTCCGGCATTCTGCGTAATTCATCGGATCAGATAGATTTCAAGCAATTGAACGAAAAAATATCAGAAAGATCTCTTGAAAGAGAATGGCTTAAAATTCAAGAGAGTCAATAAGTATGCGTTTTTTCAATACAGCCGGCCCTAATCGATCCAAAGATCATTATTGCCTCCCGCCGTTGACCCGAATTGAGCTGGAAGAAATATTATCGCTTATTGAGCAGAAAAAATATTTCGTCCTCCATGCCCCTCGACAGACCGGTAAAACATCTGTACTCCTTGCGTTGATGGAGCATCTCAACAATGAAGGAAAATATCACTGCCTCTATTTCAATGCAGAAGTCGGACAATCTGCAAGAGAAGACGTAAAACGCGGCATCAGAGCCATCTTGAGCGAAATGTCATCAATGGCAAGGGATACGCTGAATGATAATTTTTTAGAAGGAATATGGGCAGATGTTCTCGAAAAAAGAGGAGAGGATGTTGCCTTAAACGAAGTCCTGACTCTTTGGGCAGAAGCAACCGACAAGCCGATAGTTATATTGATAGATGAGATTGATTCCCTTGTAGGTGATACGCTTATCTCAGTTTTAAGACAATTGAGAGCAGGATATCCCAAGCGATCCGCCTTGTTTCCTCAGAGCGCTGTATTATGTGGTGTACGTGATGTCAGAGATTATAGAATTCATTCCAACCGGGATAAGGCTGTCATTACCGGGGGAAGCGCATTCAATATCAAGGCAGAATCTCTGCGACTGGGCGATTTCAATTACGAAGAAATCAAAACCCTTTATTTACAGCATACGGAAGAAACCGGGCAGAAATTTGAAGAAGAGGTGTTAAAGAAAATTTGGGAAATGAGCTGCGGGCAGCCCTGGCTTGTCAACGCTTTAGGATATGAAGCCTGTTTCAGGATGAAAGAAAGCCGGAATCGAAAAAATTGTATAACACTCGATACTATAACTAAAGCACGAGAGCTTCTGATTCAGAAAAGAGAAACCCATATAGATCAGTTGATGGACAAACTCAGGGAAGACAGAGTACGGAAAGTGATCGAACCGCTTTTGACCGGTGTAGATGATCCGAAACTCATTCCGACAGATGATATTTTATATGTAGAGGATCTTGGATTGATCAAACTTAGGGGACAGTTGGAGATCGCCAACCCGATTTATCAGGAGATCATACCTCGTGAACTGACATACAGCACCCAGTTGACCATTTCCCATTCATCTGCGTGGTATATCCGCCCTGACGGCAGTCTCGATATGGATAAACTCATGACAGCTTTTCAGGAATTTTTCCGAGAGCATTCCGAAAGCTGGGTAGAGCGGTTCGATTATAAGGAAGCCGGACCCCAATTGTTGATGCAGGCATTTTTACAGAGGGTAAATAGTGGCGGGAATGTGGAAAGAGAATACGGGCTGGGTCGAAAACGAACGGATCTTCTGGTGACATGGCCTGTCAAGAGTGATGAAAATGGTAAGTCTGGTTCAGATTCGCAAAAAATAGTGATAGAGCTGAAAATAAAATACGGATCTCGCAAAACAACGATATCAAAGGGAGTTGAGCAAACCTGGATGTATATGGATAAATGCGGTGCGGATGACGGACACCTTGTCATTTTCGACAGAGATTTAAAAAAGAGCTGGGAAAAAAAGGTTTACAGGCATGAGGAAACTTATCAAGGTAAGCGGATAAAGGTTTGGGGAATGTGACTTTTGTTTATCTTTAAAAAAGTTGTGTCCGAATTTTTTTATCCCATGCCCCTGTGTATAGGAATTTCTATTCTGGGCCTTGTTTTAATCTGGTTTTCAAAAAAAAGGCAGCGTACTGGTAAAGTTTTTGTGACAATCGGAGTTCTGACACTCACTTTTTTGAGTTTTCATGATATAACCGCTATCTTCGTAAGATCCCTTGAAGACCAGTACCCATCCTATTTAACAGTGAATGAAAACCAGAAGCGAGCAATCGGATATGTCGTAGTCCTTGGCGGAGGCCATATTTCCAATGAAAAACTTCCTGTTTCAAGCCAGTTGAATCCTCAATCTCTGATACGGCTGATCGAAGGAATTCGAATTTATCGAAAGATACCTGGTTGCAAACTGGTATTGTCAGGCGGTATCGGTCCTGTGCCTAATGCGGAAATGATGGCCAGACTGGCTGTAGAACTTGGTATTCCTGACAATGATCTTGTCTTGGAAATCCACTCCAAAGATACTAAAGATGAAGCTGTGATGATAAAGAGTATCGTGAAAAACACGCCTTTTATTATGGTTACTTCAGCTTCGCATATGCCGCGGGCTATGGCGATGTTCAAGAAGCAGGGGCTTGATCCAATAGCAGCGCCTGCTGCACACCTTGTGAAAAAGAGGGGGTTGACCTTTTATTCATTTTTTCCAAATTCCCATGGCGTTTATTTGACTGAAAGGGCGATGAAGGAATATATGGGAATTGTATGGGCAAAAATCAGGAACCAGATTTAACCGATGGAATAGTTTTTTGAGATGTGTAACATAACAGGCAGCAGGTTTTGTTAGTGTTGCCTCTTTTACGAAAGAAAGCAAAAAATAATGAACAAAATGGAAGACGCACTGTATATACATCCTGTCAACAGGAAAGATGAATGGAAGAAATTCTGGAATCTGATATGGGCATTGTCTGCTCGGGAAATAAAAGGCAGGTATCGACGCTCTTTGCTTGGTCCTTTTTGGGCAGTACTTCAACCCCTTTTCTATATGGTTATATTCACTTTCATTCGTGGAATGCTGGATATCCCCAGCGATGGAATTCCATATGTAGTTTTCACATACAGCGTACTGGTTCCCTGGACATTTTTCTCGAATGTTGTGGCGCGCTGCGCTCCAAGCATAATGGCAAATGCCAGCCTGGTGAAGAAAATATCCATCAGGCGCGAAGTCTTTCCGGCAGCTTCCATAATAACAGCGTTTCTGGATTTTTTAATCGCATCGATCATACTGGTTTTGATGATGATATGGTTTGAAGTACCCTTGAGCCTGAACTTGTTGTGGGTTCCGGTTCTGATGGTATTGACGGCATCTCTCGCCTTGGGAATCGGGCTTGGTGCTTCAGCGCTGGGAACGTATAAACAGGATATCTCAATGGTCCTTCCTTTTGTGATGCAATTCTGGATTCTGGCGACACCGATAATGTATCCTTTAAGTAAGGTGCCTCTTTCATGGCTGCCGTATTACAGGTTGAACCCGATGGTCGGTTTGATTGATGCATATCGAAATGTGTTGATCAAGGCTATTCCCCCTGATCTGACCCTGCTGCTCATTTCTGTAGTAGAGTTGATTTTGATCTGGGCAGTGGCCTTGACTCTGTTCAGAAAGATGAGTCGTTATTTTGCCGATGTGCTGTGAAAAAATAGGAAGGGTATTGTAAAAAATGCAACAAGACAAAGTTATTGATGTAAAAAAGCTTTCAAAGCGCTATGGGTTGCCTCTCTCTAAAAGCCTTAGCTATGTACGGAACTTATTCCATTTATTTCAAAGAAGAACTTCGGGTGTCTCTCAGTCAAAGGAATTTGCATTGCAGGATATCTCCTTCAGTGTCGGACGCGGGGAGTTTCTTGGGTTGATAGGTCGGAACGGGGCAGGAAAAAGCACCCTGTTGAAGGTGCTTGCAGGTGTCACCCCCCCAACTACGGGCCAGGTCGAGATGCATGGGCGTATTTTCCCGATGATCGAGTTGAATGCCGGGCTTCACAGGGAATTGACCGGTCGGGAAAATGTCAGTCTTTTGGGTATTATCATGGGGTTTTCACGCTCCGAAGTGGAAGCTAAGATGGATGATATCGAAGCCTTTACGGAACTTGGTAACTGGTTCGATCAGCCGATACGCAAATATTCGAGCGGTATGCTGGCGCGGCTCGGTTTTGGAGTTGCCATGAATGTACAGGCCGATATCCTGCTGATTGATGAAGTGCTGGCTGTCGGTGATTTGTCTTTTCAGCGTAAATGTTTCGACAGGATCGAAGAATTACGTCGAGGAGATAGCGCTATTCTGTTCGTTTCTCACAATGTTCGCCAGGTGGAGCGCCTTTGTGACCGTGTCCTGCTTTTTGAAGGAGGCAAAATCGAGATGGAAGGAGATCCCACCGATGTATTGAATCAATATTATTACAAGAGCCATCAAATGGTCTTGGCCCGAACAAAAATGGATGCAGGTAAGAAAACGACTTCTTCCTTATGTACGGGTGACATTTCGATCTATGATATCATTATTGTTGATGATGATGGTCGTCAGACAGATCAGGTACATAGCGGGGATTCCATAAGACTGCGGGTCAGGTTTCAGACAGCGAAACGAATAGAGCGGCCCTTTATCGGGCTGGGATTTTTATCGACCGATTTGGTGATAATCGCGTCATTCTCGAACGATGATATGAAAGATCGGCCAGATTTCGACGGAAACGGTTGGTTCGACTGTATGGTTTCCGATATCCCGCTGGTTCAGGGAGTCTATTATATCAAGATGAAAATCATGAATAAAAATGGAGCGGTCATTTTCGGTAATAATGAAAATCTGGCTAGTTTTCAAGTGCTTCCGGAAAAAGGGCAGCAATCCAATTTATCTCAGCAGGGACTGGTAAAAATTGAGGCCAAATGGGATGCGCCAGTATATTCGGATTGTAATTGATGAAGGTCGTTCTGAATACAAGAACCGATAATACAGGCAGCAGAATTTGTATATTTGATTTTAATAACCCCTATGACCTGACGGTCACAACGAACAATGAAAGCCTTGAACGGCTAAGTAGTTTACCCATTCAAAACATTTTGAAATAACGTCATTTCAAGAAACTTTCATATAAAAAGAAAAAACAGTTGTACTCCTTTGGAACCACAGATCAGTGTAAAAATTCTGTAATGGGATTTAAAAT
This sequence comes from Desulfobacterales bacterium HSG16, assembly GCA_030377965.1. Taxonomy (GTDB): domain Bacteria; phylum Desulfobacterota; class Desulfobacteria; order Desulfobacterales; family HSG16; genus JAUCGE01. The sequence continues at coordinate 9,090 of JAUCGE010000021.1, read as the reverse complement.
GACCTGGAAGCAATAAAATTGATGGAGTAACTGTAATAGTAGTCATTACCCCGAAAAACTGGGATGCCATGCATGGAAAACATGATTTTTGGTCATCAAATGGATAAAAAGGAGAAATGAAGGATGGGAAAAGAAAAAATTCTTGTTACCGGAGCGGGAGGATTTATTGGCCACCATCTGGTTTCGTATTTAAAAGAAAAAGGATACTGGGTCAGAGGGGTGGATGTCAAGCATCCTGAATATGGCAGTACAGATGCAGATGAATTTTTATCTCTTGATTTGAGAAGGTGGGAGAATTGTCTCAAATCAACAGAAGATATAGCATATGTGTATAATCTGGCAGCTAATATGGGAGGTATTGGTTTTATTGAGAATTATAAAGCTGAAATCGTTCATGATAATACTTTGATCAACATCCATATGCTGGAGGCTGCAAAGAAGAATAATGTCCAAAAGTATTTATTTACATCATCTGCCTGTATTTATCCGGGATATAAACAGAACACGCCGGATGTAACACCTCTGAAAGAAGAGGATGCTTATCCGGCAGATCCAGAAGATGGCTATGGCTGGGAAAAAATGTATATTGAGAGGGCATGTCGGCACTATATGGAGGATTATGGCCTCAAAACTTATGCAGTGCGATTTCATAATATATATGGGCAGTTGGGGACTTATGACGGTGGCAGAGAAAAATCTCCGGCAGCGATATGCAGAAAAATTGCACTGGCAGCTAAAACAGATGCTATTGAAGTCTGGGGAGATGGAAATCAGACACGTTCCTATTGTTATATAGATGATTGTGTGGAAGGATTGTATCGTTTGTTCAATTCCAACCATCATCATCCGATCAATATGGGTTCGGATCGAATGGTGTCTATCAACCAGCTTGTCGATATTGTAGCGAAGATAGCAGGAAAAGAGATATCGAAACAATATGATTTGACCAAACCTCAGGGAGTGAGAGGAAGAAATAGCGATAACGAAAAACTCAGGGAAATTTTGAAATGGGAGCCTGCAACATCTCTTGAAGAGGGGTTGGCAGTCACTTATAAATGGATATGCAGCCAGCTTGTTAAAGAAGGCCGGATAACAGGTTGATATGTTTTTTGCCGGATGATGGTCATAACTATCAGGAAATGATCGTCATTTGGCAAGTAAGTACCTGTTATAAAATATTTAACATTTTTTTAAATGTTGATCATGATCATAAATCAACAGCCGGGAGATAAATCTCCCGGCTGTGTGTTATGGATAAGCATGCGTTGGATTGAAAATTTAGATAGTGGATGGAATATGACAGGAAAATAAAAAATGAAAATAATCTTGAACACTAAATATAAAGATGCAGTTGCATCAACTTCCTATCGTCTGGCCTTATCAAAATTAGAGGAAGTGGAGTGTTTTGATTGGGATTCATATGAAAAGTATGATGTCGCTTTGTTCATGCCTTACCCGGAAGATTATCTCAGTCTGGTGGAAGCAAAGAGTAAGTGTCCTGAAATCAAGACAGGGGTGATTGATCCGAGAGGCCAGGAGGTTGAGAAATATTTGTCCTATATCGATTTTATTGTTATAGACAGTATAGAAATGAAAGATTTTTTTGCAAAATTTCATCTGCCTATGTTTTGTTATTACGAATATCCGGATATTGAGGAACGATTCAAACAACATTCTCCAAAAGACAGGGTTGTAATAGGATATCATGGGAACAAGATCCACCTGATGAGCATGTATCCTGCTTTGACAAAAGCTTTGGAATTATTAGGGGAAAAATATGATATTGAGTTGGCGGCAATGTATAATATCAAAAATTTGGGAAAATGGAATATCGGAGTTCCTGAAAATATTTCGATAAAACATGTTCAATGGAGTTTTGAGGCTTATTATAATGAGTTAAGCAGAGCGGATATCGGAATTGTCCCTGCTCTTATACCAATACGTAATCTTGATCATATTAAAAGCATATCGACAGTCTGCGATGAACCGGTTTGGGGAAACGCCGATGATTATATGATCCGCTTCAAGGTTCCTTCCAACCCCGGCAGAATAGCCATATTCTCCAAACTGGGCATCCCTGTGGTAGCAGATATGCTTCCTTCGTTTCTCCAGACAGTGCAGGATGAACATAACGGGTTTATCGCATATAGCTGTGCTGGTTGGTATAACTCTCTGGAAAAATTGATTATCGATCCGGAGTTGAGACAGACGTTTGCTGACAATATGAAAAAGACGATAGATTCAACGATGGATTACGATACTCAGAACGTCAATTTCTTGAATTTTTTAGAAAAAATGTTGAAAATGTCTGACAGTTTGGAAAAAAATATCTTTAATTGGCAGGTTGAAGGTGATTTAAGCTCATTGTTTCCAAAAAAGGAAAAAAACGGAAGAACGTATTTCGGCAGGGTAAAACAAAAAATAAATAAATTTTTGAAAAACATTTCACTTTGATCCGTTTTTTATCACCTCAGACCATTTCGGAATACAAAAACGAGTCCACTGGGTACGTTTTCAACTCGGATATAGGGGAAATATAACAGATTAAAATTATACTGAAATTTCTTAAAACAAAGGCATTGAATCGAAAAAGAGAGAAAATAGATATTGACAAACAGGGATATCGAATATAAAGGAAATAAATAACAGGGTGAAGGTAGTGGATGACAACACAGTGAAGCCATCTCTACAATCCTTAGTAATAACATGTCCATTAATTTTAACCATGTGTTCAATGATGAACACATAATCTAAGGCAGAAAGGAGAAATAAATGAAGATTGTAAGCAGTTTATCAAAGTTGGTCTTGGCTGTTATGGTTGGCCTATTCGTATTTGTAACAGCAAATACAGCGCAAGCGGCATTGACAAGTGTCGGAACAAGTACGATATTCGACGGTGCGAACTATTGGCATAAAACAGGGGTAGCGGGCGGACTAACGCAGTCGGCAGCAGGGACAGCGGCTGGCCTGCTGGCGTCAGACATAGGAGCGAACGTAGGTAATTGGCAAATGGCGACAACGGCGCAATATAACGCATTAACAGCATCGGCAGGTGGCACAAATGCGTTGTTTAATGCGTGGGCTTTAGTAGGGGGCGGGACAACGTTCACGACGGGGTACGCGGGGTTCATCAGTGACGTAGTAAACACGTCCCATTTCGTACTAGCCGGAGGCGGGGGGACGAATGTTGGCGCGTCGGACGCGAACTGGGGAGCATGGGTGGTCGGCCAATCATTGGCCGGACCAGGAGGCGCGGCGGTACCAGAGCCATCAACATACGCAATGGCAGTAATTGCCGGGTTGGTAACGATACCAATCATCAGGAGACGAAGGAGTCGGGACGCAGAAGAAAAAAAGGATTGACAAACAACCATCGTCCAGACTACCGAACAGCCAATCTGCAAAGCGTGAAATGTATTGTCCGATGCGGTTTTCATCCGCACCCTGCTCATAAAGCCGGGCAATACGTTTTGCTGCGTTTGCAAGGGTTCCCTGTGACACGGTCAGATGCTCAGGTTTGATGAAATACCCCAGAAAATTTACCCCATGCTCTGACCGACCAATAAATGTTTTATCAGGATGCTGCTCGACTTTCAGTTGGTTTAAAACCCCATTAACCGTTCTTACAGCTTTTCGTAGCTTCCATCTGGTCGGAGCTATGACAATCCAATCATCCATGAACCGGGCGTAAAAAAGCCCGGTTTTTTCCATCAGGTCATCCAGAGGTTTTAAATAAAGCGCACCCATCAAAGGCGAAAGTGGGCATCCGAGAGAAATTCCGCGTTTTACCTCCTTGTACTGACCACCGAAGCAGATATTTCTGTTCATATATTGCCATAAAAGTCTCATCACATAAGGATCAGGTATATATTCATATGCAAGATCATATAGAATCTGATGATCCATACTTGCGTAATAGCTCTTTATATCGGATTTCATTACATGAACACCGTTTTCTATATTCTTACAGGTTTCACGCAACGCCGCCTTAACACCTCCTCTGTCCTTCAGGTGAAAACACCTGTCTGATAAAACAGGATTCAAATGATCGTAAAGCACGATGGATAAAGCCTTTAACACCAACGCATCCTGTGAAGACCACAAATTGATGATATCATCGACTCGCCGGATCTCCGACAAAGGCTCAAAGGAATATTCACCTGTCACCAGCCTCATTTTCAATTCGGGCTTTATGTACTGCCAGTTCATGCGAAAATGCCATATATCGCTATTGTGCGGATAATTTTTTCTGCGCTCGCACAACCAGTCGAATGCATCGTCAAGGACAGAATCGGATGCAGTACGGAAGATGAGATGAAGATAATTGTCCATCATCCCTGGCTTTTTTTGAGGTTGAGACTCTTTCAATAATTCATGACAAAGTCAATTGTCAAACAATATAACTTCTTACCATAGTTTATATTAAATTGTAAATATGTTAATATCATGGAAACGAAAATGATGACGGCGCACTCCATGCAAAGGAACAAGGAGGGATGGAATAGATGGGATTCAGCAGGAAAAACAAAAAAAATAGCGCTAAAAATGAAAATGCGGATAAATCGGGAAATTCTGGAGCAGGATTGAAAATGCTGATACGTATAATACGGCTGCCGATTGATATTATTCTTATAAGTCTTGATTACCTGCGGGTTTTATTATGGCTACCATATAAAGTAATCAGAAAAATAGTATATTATGAATCAAAATGTCTTTTTGCTACGTCGAATATTTCAAGGGAAAGACCTTTTTGTAAACATGCCCGTTTGTATGGCACTCTGAAGATATTTCAGTGTGTGTGTACAGGCCCGCAAGCAAGCGATTCTGCGGAAGGTGAAATACTTTGTACGAACAGAAGTACTCGATTCAAAGTATTCATACCCGGATTTTTTGCGCTCGGGCTGGTTTTAGCTCTTTTATGGGGTGGAACAGCTATAATGATGTTAAAGCATACTCCTTTAAAGCAGTTTCTTGAGCCGAAAAAAGGAGCGATGACATTTACATCAGAAAAAGAAAAAAAAGAGCAGTCTGAAAAATTTCTGGCAAACGCTCGCGCTTTTTTCAGCGAAAATGAATATAGAAAAGCCTGGATCGAATGTTTAAATGCCGTACAACTTGATCCTGAAAATCCGGTCATTCATGTGGAATTAGGAAAAACCCTGCTCAAGCTCGGCGACATCGTACAAGCCAGACTGTCACTTGTAAAAGCATTCAAAATCAATCCGAATATTGCCGAAATTCATATAAATCTTGGTAAAATAGCGGGAATAAGAAATGATTTAGACAAATTATTCGAACATGCTAACAAAGCGAGAAAACTAAACTCTGAAGACCCGGAAATTTTTTTCCTGCTTGCATTTTATTATAAAGAGAAAGGTGGAATCCAAAAAGCGATAAAAATGGTAGATATTGCCATAAAAGGACACACTGAGACTGATACTCTTTTGAATGCAGCAGCTATTTACACCAAATTGAAAGCTTGGGAAAAAGCGGCTGGAACCTATAAAAAAGTATTAAAAACAGCCCCGGATCAAATAAAAGCCAGAATCGCACTTGCTGCGATATATCGAGAGATGGGCATGTTTGCGGAAGCAGGCCGTGAAATTTCAGAAGTGATAGCAGAAGATCCTTTGAATGCGGATGCATTGAGCGAGCAGGCGGAGCTTTTTATCTCACGCGGAATAACTATGAAGGGGATTGCCGAATATGAAAAGATCGTTACTTCAAATTCGAGTGACAATAAACTGTCAATCCGATTAGCCTTTCTTTATGCAATAACGAAGCAACACGACAAAAGTCTTGAAACCATAGATAAAATATTGCAGAAAAATCCGTCCAACCCGAAGGCCAACCTGATCGCAGCTCGAATATATTCTGCCAAAGGTCTCCATTCTCATACCATCCGCCATTGTCGGCAGGGGCTTGTCAAAAACAGGAAAGATCCGAGATTCTATCACTTATTGGTAAACGCGCTGCTTGGCAAAAAACAATATGATCTTGCCAAAAGAGAACTTGAAATCGGTCTGAAGCATTCGCCTGGCAACATGGAAATGCTTATTCAGCAATGCTGGAACAAGAATATGCAGGGAAAATCCAGGCAGGCTCTTGAATGTTTGAAAAGTCTTTCAAAAAAATACAGAAATAACATAGGACCTTATATGTATATGGCATCCATAAGGATATCGATGAAAGATTACAAAGCCGCTGTAAGAAATTATGAAAAAATATTGGAAATAGATCCAGAACAGCCAGTCGCCATGAATAATCTCGCGCATCTTCTGATGAAGCAGCAGTCAAAGGACATAAAAAGGGCTGTTGTCCTTGCCGAAAAAGCAAAAAAACTTCAACCTGGAGACCCGAATGCCGCAGATACCCTGGGATGGATTTATTATCATCAAGGCAAATATTCAAAGGCAGTCTCCGAATTATGGTATGCGGCTCAGATATTACAGGCTGATCCGTCGGTAAGGTATCATTATGCAGCCGCTCTGTATAAAAGCGGTCAATTCGAAAAAGCGAAAGCGGAACTGGAAACAGCCTTTTCCCTGGAAATGGATTTTGACGGAGCCGACCATGCGAAAAAACTGCTATCGCAATTAAAGAAAAAATGAGTTTTGGGAATGCATGCATGCCTTTGTCGGAACAATATTTTATCAAACCCTGTAAGAGCATCGAATGTGTATTTTTATCTTGAATAATCATTTCGGGTACCGAAGCAAATTAATCAACGATAAGCTTAAGACATGGGGTGGTCATGCGTTTGGAGTGGAAAATATTCTAATTTTTCAAATGAAAGAAAGCTGACAAAATATTTGTTGTCAGAGTGTCCTAAAATACATTTATGAACGAAGTGCTGGATATAATATGAAAATTTTTATCAATTCAAGGGCGATCAAAGGACCTTGGGGTGGGGCCAATTCATTTTTGAATGCTTTGTGTGTAGAATTCTGTAAAAATGGTATCAGAGTCACCCACGATGCAAGCGAAAATTTTGATATTGCGTTGCTCAATGCCCTTGTTCCTGATGTTGATCTGGATTTTGTAAAATCAATATATGACCGAAAAATTCCGATTATCCATCGAAAAGTTGGGTATGCCGTCAGTGGTGGTCCGGATATGCATAAGATCGTTGATGGGGCAGTATGGGGTGACCGATTGCAAGTTGAGTTTACTCCTTTTGCCAAGATGACGATATTTCAAAGCTATTATAGCCGTGATGTATTTCTTTCATCAGGTTTTGACGGGGAATATGTCGTTATCCCGAATGGTGTGGACGATCAAATATTTAGTCCTCTGGAAAAAAGCGGCTTTTGGGGAAAACGTAAAGAAATGCGTTCTTTCTGGAAAGGGGATGAGCCGATTAAAGTCATTATTTCGACGTGGTCAAATGCGAAAACAAAAGGATTTTCCGAATATGAAGTAATCGATAACCTATTGGAAAAAATAGATGATATCGACGTGACTCTGGTCGGGAGAAAACCGGATGACCTTGAGTTTAAAAATATCAATGTGTGTGCTGCTCTACCGCATAAAGAATTGGCCATGTTGCTCAGAAGGCATCATATATTGTTACAGCTTGCACAAAAAGAAACATGCTCGAATGCTCTTATTGAAGGGATAAATTGTGGTTTGCCCATAATCTATCTCGATTCGGGCAGCAACAGTGAAATAGCCGGAGAATATGGTGCTGAATATAATGGAAATTTTGAAAAATCTGTTTCTGAGATAAAGGATAAATATAATTCATTGGTCATGAAAACCATGATAAATCCTTACAGAATGCCGCTGGTAGCCAAACAATATCTGAATCTCATACACAAAGTATACCAGGAGTCTCATTGATAGAAAAAAATAAGGATGTACCGGAATGGATATCCGAAATAGGTGATTCTGTTATTGAATGGCTTAAGACAGTAAATCTGCCTGATCATCCAGGATACTATCGTTATTCGAAAGAGGGAGCGCTGTTGAATTCTTCTCGATTTTCCGGATTGGGGTTTAGCTGTCTGGCTTTAAGAACTTATCATATTATAAATAAACTGGATCAAATCGATAAAGAGGATTTTGAGTCCTGGGTTCAGTATATTAAATCCTTTCAAAGGAAAAGGAAATGGGGTAGAAAATACGGATTCTTTGAAGACAAAACTCTCCTTAAAACATTGGATAAAAAAGCGGGATGGTTGAAACGCAACATGGCAGTCAGGCGTGCGGAAACACGTCAGGCGTGCGGTACCTTATTGTCCGTAGGCGAAAAACCGTATTATCCCATTGTCGGAGACTTGCCACAGACTCCCGAACAGCTTGAAGACTATATTCGATCTCTTCCATGGGACAACCCCTGGCATTCAGGAAGTCATACTGCCCATTTGATTTTTTTCCTGAAACTCAATTCCATTCATTTCGGATATCAAGATCAGTTCGAATCACTGATACCGGTTATTCTGAAATGTCTGGATCGTTTACAGGATAAAAAAACTGGAACATGGTATACCGGATCGCCTTCGTCTCAAAATATCATAAACGGGGCAATGAAAGTCTTAACAGGTTATATCTTACTTGAAAAAGAACTTAAGTACCCTGAGCAGTTGATAGATACAGGCTTGAACGCTATGAATGAGGAAGATGCCTGCCATAATTTGGATTTGATACATGTATTTCATTCCTGCCTGAATTATACCTCTTATAGACAATCCGAGATTCGGACTGTTGCAGAAAAGCGACTTGATATAATCAGAGGATTCATGAATGATGATGGTGCTTTTTCCTTTCATCCTGGTAAAGCAGGTACTCATTATTATGGAGTTGAAGTTTCACGCGGATTTGCTGAAAGCGATGTGCATGGAACGAATTTATTCGTATGGACAATAGCTATGTTGGCTGAAATTATCGGGTTCAACGATTCTCTTAATTGGAAGTTGCCGGTTATTTAGCATGAAACAGATACGTCGAGTGGAAGGGCAGAGACTGGGGTGATGAAAATCACACTTTTGCACAGTTATTTTTTAATCCCACTTTTGTTCCATTTGTTATTGCCTTTAGCATCTCTTTTTTCTTTGATTGTAGCGATTGACCTAAATAGTCAGCGGCCCA
>JAUCGE010000151.1 GCA_030377965.1 Desulfobacterales bacterium HSG16 | reverse complement strand
TACATTGATTTACATAGGAGTGCAAAAATAGAGCGTAGCGGTTTTTTGCTTACTTATATTTGCGAAAAACCGCTACGCTCTATTTCCGCACTCCATTGTAGTGGCATCAGAAAAGGTTACAAAACTTCTGTACAGGTACTTAAGTACCCTGCTTCAATCCTTCTTTTTTTGCCCATTTCATCATGATTTCAGATGATTTTTTGTCTGGTACTCTGTTACATTTGCCGCGAGCCTGTCGAATAGTACGGGTTGTCGGATCGACTTCTATCGTCACCATTCTTTTCCTGGTTCCATTGATCTCCCTTTTCAGGGACCAGATGGTGGTTCTCCCGTTAAAGCAACCGGATGCGTATGAATGCACACAATGGCGCATTATTTTTCCTTCACTTGCCAGATCTTTGCCGGACAGGAGTTCCGCAATAGTCCAGACTCGGTGGGGATATTCAGGGGTATTGGTTTCTTCAAGATATGAGAAACCGTTCAGTTTCGATTTTCGCCATTTAAAATTTGAATTGCTCTGAGCTACGGCGAGTTCTTCATGCCATCCATCCACCAGGCGCATGATTGAGACAAAAGATCGTCCTTTCATGGAAAAATCCGGCTTTGGCGGAGCGAAGAAATTTACTCCATTGTCTGTGTGAACTTCTCTTTTGGCAAACTTGGCATTGTGTAAATAATCAATGATCGGGTTGACATGGCAGGTTTCGATTTCTGCTGCATTGTTGATAAAAAAATGAATTACCGTTCTCCAGAAATCATCATTTTCAAGATTTTTGCCAAGACGGGTTGCAAGTATAGCCTGTACCAGATCCTCATTTCCGCCAAGCCCTGTCACCTGGGAATGACGCATTGCCTCTTCCACTGTGAAATGATCAGGGGCCTTTAGAAAAAGGTGTTCCATTTTTCTGGTCATGAGAATAGGGATATCCAGCTTGCGAATGCTTGCACCCCGTGACATCTGGATATACCAGTTGCGATGAGCGGCATTTTCGTTTTTATCCCTCAGCCAGACGGAGTTCATGAAAAATGGTTTCTTGTATTCAGCCAGCAGATGATGAGCCAGTGACGCAAAAATCTTTCGCCCTCTATTATCAGAAGGATGCCATTTTTGGACAGGGCGGATGAAATCATCATGATGAAGGGCCAGGTTGCCCAAACCGGTAATGTATTCGCATACAGAAGGCCAGATCCGTCCATGATCAGGGGACGTTTTTAACAAATTCGTATGTTGTTGAATGTGGAGAAGTAATTGCAGAAACATATCCCGGCAGCCTGTATTTTCGCCAAAATCCGCATATATCCGATGAACTGCCTTGTCGAGGCGTTGTCTGGCAAAATGTTTGTGATTATTGTAATTAGTTATTCGATTATTGGAAATTTTTATTGAACAGGTCATTATGAACACTCCCAAAGCATTATTTTGAAGGCATTGGTATTGTATTGCGAGCATAAGAAACAGACATGCTCGGAACTATGGAAAATTTATCTGTGAATTCGGAAGGTTTTATTTCAGAGGGTGAGTCAGGACGCAATACGCCTGTAGCAGGCAGATCCTGTAAATTTGAAATAAAACCGGGCAGGTATTATGTAAAAAAATAGAAAAACATGATTCAGATAAATCTCATTTTTTTAGAGTGTTAATAATAAAAAGTAATATTTCACCTGTAGCCTGTTTCAGTTCCTGTGTCAAGCATTAAAAAATCAAAAATCCGAATGTTCAAAATAGGCAGGCAAATTTTTCTTCATACAATCTCTCTGCTGTATCTATAAAATTATTGTCATCTATGCCCAATTCATCAATTTGAGCATTTTTCACTGTGCTGCCATTTACAGCTTCATCAAAAACCATGACTTCAATATCTTCGGGGAGTAACTTTTTTGCAAGAACAAGGTTGTTCATTTTGTTGAACATATAATTACTATGGGATGTCATTACGATTTTAACACCTGCCTTTGTTAATTTGCTGAAAATTTCCATTAATTGAATTTGAACTTTTGGATGCAGATGTGCTTCCGGCTCTTCAATGAACAATAAGGTCTGAAGTGGAAACTTGTGATTACCTTTTCGTTTTATCAGATTTTTCCAGTAAAGCTTTCTGATCAAAGAATCATGGATATACGGCTGATTAGGAGCCACATCTTCTTTTTCCAGCAATTCTTTCAGAATATCGGTAAATTGTCGGTTCCGGGTAAAGGGTGTGAACATGCTCCATAAAAAATCAGAATTGGTTTCCAGTTCATTCCGGCATTCATCTGTGTTCAACCCTTTTTCTGGATGGCAGAACGCAAGGCTTTCCTGTAAAATCCGGGGATGGCCGCCGCTGACGGTCAGCAGGGATTTTGCAATATCGGCTGAAAGTTGATGTTCCGGGTACATGGTGCGGACATCTTCCTCGTTCAGATCCGGGCGATGAATGACTTCAGCGTGAGTAATAAGAGACAGCGGGCCGTCTAAATGATACATGCCCGCCAGTTGTTCACCTCCGCTTATCAGGATATTCAGGTTGTTGGAAAATCTTTCGGACAATGCTCTCAATTCAGAGGCCAGTTTGAAATTGCCGTCTTCGTTTCCCTGCTCGAACCGGGTGATAAGAAGCAGGAGGCGGCTGGCTTGTGTAAGCTTGTTTTCGATCTGTTTTGAAAATGCGATAGGAGTTTTAATTTTGTCTTCACATCTGCATTGTTCGCCTATGGCTGAAAAATAGTCGGATGAATCCATATCCCCGGAAGGCGGGACAATATGAAAGACCTGCTCTTCTCCGAACAAAGATTGGGCATATTGTTTGAGGTGCATCCGGGTTTTGGCATTTTCCCGTTCATCCTGCGCGAACAGAAGAATTGCCCGGCAATTGGAAAAGTTTTTGAACAGGTTGTCCAGAAAAGCTTTTTCAGTTTGGGACATGGTTTTGCCTTGATGATTATTTCTTAATGATTTCAATACAATTTGTACTGGAAGATCATCAGCGGTTTTGGGTTTTACGATTTGTAAGTGATCGCCTGGTATCGTATGACGATTTTTCAAAGGAAACGGGGCATGGGAGGATGTGACCGGTACGAATTCATCCGAACCTCCGGCTATGGAAAGAAATTGAAACGGGAAATTGTCATGGCCGAAAGCCGTTTCCCAGTCCCGCCGCAGTCTCGTGATGAACGTACCACCTTCGGCCATGTTTTTTATCTGCCGTTTTCCGATGATTTTGGAACCAATGACAGCCTTGATCAGGCCGTTGCTCGGTGTGCCGAACAAAAACAGGTGGGAAATCCGCTTTACAGCTTCGGCGTTATCGAGCAACGCTCTCTGCACGATCAGACCACCCATCGAGTGGGCCACGATAGCAATTTCGCTGTATCGGTCGAATGAAAATTGCAGGTATGTGGCAAGGGTATCCGCGAGTTTTTGAATATCCGGGGCCGCTTTCCAGATTCCTCTCAATTCCGGCACGAAAAGGGTTGACTCATAACCGACACTGAATATGTCCCACTCGTTCAATTCGTTTTTTTCCATCAGAAAGTTCTGAAAATCTCCCCAGGTTTTAGTAATGTCACCTGAAAATCCGTGAATGAAAATCAAGGCTGACTTGCTGTTTTTCTTTCGATATTCGTATATTTGTCCACTCATCTGCTCTCTCCAGTATAGGGTCTTATGGATTCCCCAATAAGTAAAATACCCCGGTAGGGCGGGGTTCGTCATAGGATAAAGTCAGGAGGGTTCCACCTCCGAAATATGCTGAAATTTCGTTAAAGAAATCTGATCGAAGCGCCTTTAGTATAGTTATCACTTTATGGTGATGATCCAGTTCAAACATCGTTGGCTATCCATGAATCCAATTTTTTTACAAGATTGCGTACAAAATCCAATTCCTCGCCTTCAAGATCAGTCAAAACACCGCGATATTTCCAGCCTCTTTCATAACGGTTCAGCATTTCCTGTAAGGAAAAATGCCTGACATTTTTAGTCTGCCAGCATATGGATTTCAAAAAAGGCAGATCAGTCGGAATTTTGACAGGTACATCCCTGCTTTTTAAATTTTTTGCCATGATTGAAATACCTCTATTTTTTTAACATTTCTAAAGGAGTGCAAAAATAGAGCGCAGCGGTTTTTTGCATTTGTATTTGCGAAAAATCGCTGCGCTCTATTTCCGCACTCCATTGTACTGGCATCAGAAAATGTTATAAAACTTTTGCACAGGTACTTAGTCCGCATTGATAAACCCAATATGCGTGTAAAGAACGATTATTTCAGGCATTCCCACTCCTCCGATAGATTGTCTGAATCAGAATTTTCAGAATTTTCAGAATCCTGAAAATCCTTTAATCCTGAAAATCCTGATTCAGACATTTATTTTGCTGTTCCTTCCCAAGAATGCCCTGTCTCATTGTCTGAACTGGGATTACGGGGGATTTCAGGGATTTAACAGGATTTACTTCTACCATCAATCCGGACAATAGAGAACGCTGACAATTCAGCCCTCCTCCTGTCCATCCCAAAAATCCCCCATAATCCCAGTTCAAGACAAAAAGCCATGAATATCAAATAGTTCCTCCTACTCATTATGATACCTGAATCAGAATTTTCAGAATCCTGAAAATCCTTTAATCCTGAGAATCCTGATTCAGACATTTTTTTTGCTGTTACTGTCCATCCCTTTATAATACCTGTTCACACCCCCAGATCATCAATAAACTCCGAAGCCGGATCAACCCCACTCACAAGCAGATGATCCCGCGCCCGAGTACACGCGACATAGAGCAGATGGCGTTCAGTGTTATAAACTTCTTCCAGACCAGTATCGTCAGCTACCGTGTCGATTCGTTCCTGGGAGGGGATGACTTCATCGTCACAGGCCATCACCGCTACCGCCCGGAACTCAAGTCCTTTGGCAAGATGCATGGTGCTGACGGATATGTGGCCTGTGATGGTTGCCACGTTTTCATCGAGTACTTTATATTTGATGCCGATATTTTCGACAGCGGCTTTGCCCCTGTCCAGCTCGGCTGCGGAACGGACGAACACCCCGATTTCATGGGGTTTTACCCCTTCGTTCATTCGATCTTGTATCCATTTGCCGACCACCTGGATTTCTTCTTCCACAGAATCCGGCACATTGATGGCCGGTTTGGGTCCGTTGAAAATCGAAGTGGCGTTGTTTCGTTTTTCTTTGTTGCCGTCGATATCCGAGATTTCAGGGTCGAGCAGGCGGTCTGCCTGTCTTCTGATCTGGTGGGATGTGCGGTAGTTTATTCTGAGCGTTGACGATCTGCCGCGAATATCGACACCGAGGGCTTTCCATGAAAAGGGCTGCTGGAATATGCGCTGGCCGAGATCACCGGCAAGGAAAAGCCCGTTTGGTCGATTTGCGCCGAGGGCTGCGAGAAACCTCAGTTGTGCGATACCGATATCCTGTGCTTCGTCTACAATCGCGAAATCGAAACGCGGATTTTTGCTTTTCGCAAGGTGTTCTGCCAGCCGGGTGAACATGGCGGAGTCGGTCATCAGTTTTTTTTCTTTCAAACCGGATCGGACACGCTCAAAAATCGACCATAGCACTGCCCGCTGTTTTTCTGCCAACCGGGTTTTCCTGCCCAGTCGCCGGACATCCCGGTATTCTTCCCAGGTTTCCAACTGCCAGGAATCGACGACAGCGCTCCATTCGGAGATCAGGAAATGGCGGCCAAATTTATGGCCTTCGACTGCCGCAGAGGCTTTGTCGATCAGTTTCTGTATGGTATCCTTTCCTGCGATGTCAGGTTTCTTGAAATTGGCTTCATAAAGCCGTCTGCCGATGGAAGACATTGAATGGACTTCCAGCCGTTCGCCAAGACGGGGTTTGTCGCTGATTAACCGCCTCAGTTTTCCGCTCAGGGCATTTGCAAGGGTATCGGAAAAGGTGGTGAGCAGTATCCTTGCTTCGGGGTTGGTTTTCGCGAGAAAGACCGCCCTGTGAAGTGCGACGATGGTTTTTCCGGTTCCGGCAGTACCGGAAATACGGGCAGGGCCTTTATAATGGCGTTCGACGGTTTTTTCCTGGTCCGGGTGGAGAAACAGAGTCCATTTTTCCCAGGGAAAATCGAGCGCCCGGGCCAGTTCTTCCACGTCGTTCATGACTCTGAAACGGCGGAGTGCATCAGGATGATCGAAGGGGCTGATATCCGGGCTGACTGGCAGCGGTTTCACCTTTGGTTTGCCCCCGGTGGCAAGGTCTAAAAGCGCCTCGGCGGCTTCGCCCGGCAGATGTTCCGTCAAGTCAAGCAGGCTGTCTTCATCGACATTTTGAACATCTGCCAGCCATTCGGTCGGAACCCCGTATCCCAGCAGTTCTTCGGCTGCAATATTTTTAAACAACAGGGGCTTTTCCGCTGTTTTGTCCACATATCGGGAAACAGTGACTTCCCGCACGGTTTCCCGAATTATCACTAATTGTGCAGCACCGGTCTTTGGATGGGTTTCAAGCTTCCGCCGCTCTGCCCAGCGGTAAGCATCATCGTGGTGATCGACATAGCAGAGCAGCATCCCCGTCTCTGTTTTATGAATGATCAGCCTGATGTCCAGATTGACACGGATCGACCAGAAATGCGGATCTTTTACGTTCTGGAGCCTGTGCAGCTTCATCCCCGGATGAGCAGGGTTGGTCTGCAAATCGAATGCTGTGGTTTTTACGGCTTTTTGTTCCTCGTTTTTCAGTTTTGCGAGGCTGTCCGTGAATGTGTCCGCTATTCGGTATTTCATTTTCGACTCCTCATTTGTCGCTTTTTCGGCTCTATCCGAAACACTTTCATAACTTCATCACCCAGGTGATTTATGACTTTGACCGCTATACGTCCCGACTTTGGTTTGTCGAAAGATCGCGATGTGTCACTTTTGAGCGTCTCCCAGGCATCCTGATTTATCTCGGCTTTCAAGGTCGTTTTGAGGGCCTTGTACGGATCGTTCGCACCGAGAAAATAGGCATGGCGGACAAAAAAGCTTTCCTCGTTGTAGTCGGTATCGATGAACCAGCAGGCAATACCTTCCGCACCGTCGCTGCGGACTTCGCCGGTGTTGGGGTGGAATACGTCCACGCCGTTGATTTTGACTTTGATCTGATCTTTTTCTGCGTCGAATATGTCGATATCCGGTTCGCCGAAGATAACGAAGAGATTGCCTTTTCCGGTGTTTTTCAGGTCGTCGGCCATATGCAGATCCGCGTTCATTCGTGCTTTGAGGATGGGAATCCTGCCGAGTTTGTCGAATTCGGAGGAATGGGCATCATAGTTGAAAGCGCAGGTAATGAGAGTATCGAAATCAGCGTCCCCGGCCTCACGCGCGGCTGTCACCAGGTCGGGGCGGGAGACAGTGCCGAATTCCGGGCCAATGAAAACTGCCGCCCGTTTTTCATCTCCGGTTTCCGAATCTCCTTTTCTATAACGACCTTCCGCACAGATGAACCGGCCCGGCCAGGGTGTCAACGATGAAAAATCTATCTTGTCTTCCTTGTGCGCCTGCTGCACCCCTGCGGTCTTGAGGTTTTCCAGGATCATCTGTGCAAAATCGTCCCCATTGCCGGTATTCGATTGAACAGCTTTTTTCGGGTCGATCAACTCGTCGTTTTCGTCCACGCCCATGACCCGGTGCGGGGAAAGGCTTTCGACAGTGAAGGGTCCTGCCACCCGGACTTTCTTTTTGTCTTCATATGGTTTGTCGTAAAGATATTCGAAATCCGCTTTGGCTGCAATGGAAGCATCGATTTCCTTTTGCCGTGCGATGCGTTGTTTCCACCATTTAGCATGAAGATCAATGGCGGTTTTATCCGTCCACATGTCAAACGGTTTTTCCGGAATGTCATCGAGAGTGTATTTGCGCTTCAATTCCGTGTTCAGATTTTTGAGACCGGCCAGTTTTTTCTTTTCCGTATCCGCAGATTGAATCTTCTGCAACAATTTGACGGCCTTCTCCGGCCACGGATCACCCGGTTCACGGGGAATTTCCCATTCTTCCCATTTTTTCTTCAGAGCCTTGTTCAACTTTTCGCGGAGAGGTTCGAGTTTCTCCTGGAAATTTTCCCAGATAACGTCGATTTCCGTATTGTTGGCAATGGATTTGAGGGTGATATGTGGGACACGCTCGTAGACGAATCCCTGGCTGATGTTGTTGAAAGTCTTTGATTTCGAAGGTGTGGTTCGGGTGATTTTAGATTCTTTGAGTTGACCTTCGGAACTGTCTGCCAGAAGATAATATGGATAGCGTGCGCCCATGATGCGGGCGCGGGCCAGAGCGAGAGCCACGCGGGAGGTGTCGATGGTGATCCAGCGGCGGCCCCATTGTTCGGCTACGTAGGCGGTTGTGCCGGAGCCGCAGGTGGGGTCGATGACTAGGTCGCCTGGGTCGGTGGTCATTAGGATGCAACGTTGAATGACCTTTAGTGACGTTTGAACAACGTAGACCTTTTCCTTTGCAAAAGCACCAAATTGTGTATCGAGCCACCTGTTATTTATTGGTGTCACTGATCGTTCAGAATTATATTTAACAGCCCTTATTTGAGTTTCACTTACACGCTTTATTCTTTCTGCCTTGGCCAGTCTGGGCATTCCCGATATATCCCAAGTTTACCACTTATATCAATGCCCTTTGTATAACAATCTGATTATACATGACTTATGGTTTTTAGCCCTAAAAAATTACGTCTAATAATTTGGCAAAAGATAATCCTTGACATATGAC
>JAUCGE010000150.1 GCA_030377965.1 Desulfobacterales bacterium HSG16 | reverse complement strand
ATTGTGCAGAAGGCAGAAACCATGTCATAGCATAAAAGATTGAGCTATTTTTTTTCGTTTAGTTTATATTTCAATTCCATTTACCTTTTGTCTTGATTTGTCATGTTATTTCTTATATATTTTGATGCAAATACGCTTTCCAGCTAATATTCACAATCTTATGCTCGCTGGAAAAAACTGTACAATAACTGATTATAAGATTTGGAAAAATGAATATGAAAAATCAAAATAAGGGATGTCATAGAAAGTAATATACCCGATATTACACAGGATTGCATTCGTATTACGGCGCTGTAAAGTTCAACACCTATATCAAGGAGGGTTAACTCTTGATCTATAAACGTTTTTTACCTTTCATCTGCATTACCGTATTTATAGGATATGCGACACCTGTTTCAGCCTGCAATGTCTGCACTATGGCATTTTTTGACTACCTGCTTCCGCCTCTTTTCCTATGGCAGATTTTTCCGGTTATATGGTTTATCGCTGTATGCAGTGTATCTGATAAAGATGATCCACAATGGGGAGTTCCAAAAAGAACAATATCTGGAGTTTTAACTGGCATCGGAACGGTAATAATTGGAAACATGTTTGGTTTTGGCCCTCTCTTTTCATTGATTCTTTTACTTCCACCAATTATTTTATCTTTCAAGGCTATGAGCAAAAATATACGCAAACGCTGGGGGGAAAAGCAGAGTAAAAAATATATTACGGTTTCTGCTATTGGTACGGCTGCCTTGTTCTGTCTGATTTTATCTTCAATCTGGATTCGTTATAATAGAACCTCTGGAGAATATGTTTTAACCTGGGGAATGAGCGGCAGAGGGCGTTCCATAATTGAAGAACTTAGAACTGACCCTCTATCCGACCTTGATGAAATTCGCTTGATTGTATCCAAATCGGATTTTTATGTATCCGAAGAGCTGCTTGAAACTCTTGCTGTCAGAGGTGATCCTTCAAAAGATTTTTCAATTCTTTTAGACGTTTTAAGACGAACGAAAAAAGAATCTTATGGAGTTGATGCTATTGAAGCAGCACTTAAAAAAATATCCGGAATTGAGTTGCCAGAAGGAACAGATGCCAATGATTGGGAAAAAGCATTTTCCAACAGAATTAATGAATCCGCCAGCCCATCAATACCTTCATCACAAAAAACAAATTGATTTTTGCCCCAGATATCATATGATCGCATAATTTCTGCCATGTAACGTAAAGATACAGATGCAGAAAAAATCGGCAGTCATATTGCAGTCATATTAACGATAAACCTGCCCAAATGTGGCAAAGCATGGGCATATGATGCGAACGATAGGGATAAAAAATATGGAACGAATAGACAGCAAAGAACGGCGTATATTGACACTGACCTGTTGTGGTCATTTTTTGAGCCATTTTAACATGCTGGTTTTCCCGGCCATACTCATTCCTCTGTCCACACAGCTTGGGATGGACATGGCCTATGTGCTTGGGCTTTCATTCTGGATGTATCTTCTGTTCGGAATAACTGCCCTGCCCTGGGGGATGGCTGCTGACAGGTGGGGAGCAACTGTTTTCCTGTCTATTTTTTATGCGGGAGCTGGAATTTGCGGACTTATGGCGGCTTTTTTCATTGATTCACCCCTCAAGTTTTCCCTTTGTCTTGCGGGAATCGGGCTGTTTTCCGGAATTTATCATCCGGTGGGCCTGGGCTGGATATCCAAGGATATAAAGAGAGTCAGCCTGGGTATGGCCTATAACGGAATGTTCGGCAATCTCGGACTGGCTACAGCCCCGCTGCTGGCCGGCCTTGTCAACTGGATCTGGAGTCCGAAGGCTGTTTATATCATGCTCGGAATTGTCAACTTTGCAGGTTTGATTCTCATGAGTATCGCTCCGAAATCTGCTTCCGACAGAAAAGGGGCAGAAACCAAAAAATCCGAACCGGATGACAGTCAGAGTTCAGTCAGAGGTTTTCTGGTTTTACTGGTAGCCATGATGCTCGGAGGTATCGCGTACAGGGGGGCAACGGTAATCATGCCTGCCTGGTTCGAGATCAGAAATCAGGATATGTATCAGTGGTTTTCCTCTTTGTTCGGAACCGGAATTTCAAAAAATCTTCTGGCTACCATTTCCATGTCGTTTATATATTTTATCGGAATGATCGGGCAATACACCGGCGGACATGCGGCAGAGCGATTTGATCTTAAACTCTGTTACCTGCTCTTTCACATGTTTACGATACCAGCGGCTTTTCTCATGACATGGGCTTTTGATATCCCTCTGATAATTTTATCTCTTGTGTATTTCTTTTTTCTGCTCGGTATGCAGCCTGTGGAAAATACACTGGTGGCGAAATTCACACCTGCTCGATTTCATCATTCAGCCTATGGAGCCAAATTCGTGCTGACTTTCGGGGTGGGATCTTTTTCCGTTAAAATGATCGAGATCATCAAGGCAAAAGCAGGTATTGCCTATGTATTTCCATGCCTCGGAACAGTTTCAATTATCCTGATCTGCGTGATCATACTTATGATTTTTAAAACACCGCCATTGCAGTCTCATGATAAATCATTTATAAAAGAAAATGAAAGTGTGTAAGAACCTGCACTGAAAATTTTTGCAATTTTTTGAAATATAAAAAATGATCATTAAGAAAGAGTCTTGTCATGGAAGTAGCGGAAAGCACTGACCCGGGAAAGAAGAGAAGCCACAATGAAGACAGCTTGATCGTGGATGAACGAAGGGGGATCTTCATTGTTGCTGACGGCATGGGCGGCCATCTTTCCGGCGAAATAGCCAGCAGAATGGCAGTAGAGGTCGCTTATGACTATCTGAGCCGGAAAATCGATAAAAATATTGATGCCAAAAATATCGTCCGAATCTTGAAAACGGCCTTGAATAATGCTCATGAAGCGGTCAAAATCAGTTCCGACGGTGATATGACCCTCAAAGGCATGGGTACAACTCTTGTGATCATGGTGATCATAGATGACAGCGCTTTTATCGCCCATGCAGGTGACAGCAGGGCATATCTGATCAGGAATGATATCAGGCAGATCACCACAGATCATTCCCTCGGAAACTATCTTATCCGCAAGAAAAAAATTCCTAAAGAAAAAGTTCCCGCCAGAGCATGGCATACAATTACGCAGGCTGTCGGAGTTTCGATCAAATTTCAGCCCCAGTTAAAAAAAATATCCCTTGAACAAAACGATGTTCTGCTTTTATGCTCGGACGGTTTGACGGACATGCTGCGTGATGAAGAAATCAAGGCGATTATAGAAAATGACAGGGAAGATGGTTTTGAAAAAATAGCAGATCTTCTGGTGGAAGCCGCTAACAGAAAAGGGGGAAGGGATAATATATCCGTTGTCATAGTCAAGCACGGAGTTTCCCAGATCGGCTCTTTCTGGCGCACATCCCTTTCTTTTTGAGATGACAGAGCATAAATACGTAAATGCTCTGCACACTGAATGCAGTAAAAAGTTAGAAAATCATAGTAGTATCCAATGGAATCGGGGAGAAAAATCATGGAAAAACAAGAGTTTGTTAGAAAAATTCGATTGGCTGACAAGACATGTACAATCATTGATATCATGGCGATGGAAGAAAAAGGTATGGCCAATATCTCACGCCTGCCATTTTCTATCCGTATTCTCGTGGAAAATTTATTGAGAAAAATGGGTGAAGGAATAGTCACGGAAAAAGATGTCATCAACATGGCCGGATGGCAGAAAACCTATGAAACCCCTGTGGAAATTCCCTGGCATCCTGCTCGTGTACTGATGCAGGATTTTACTGGTGTACCTGCGGTTGTCGATCTTGCTGCCATGCGGGATGCAGTAGATAAACTCGGGGGTAATCCTGAACGAATCAATCCACTTATTCCCGTAGATCTTATCATAGATCATTCCGTACAGGTGGATTGTTTCGGCACGTCCGATGCTTTGAAAAAAAATGTTGAGAAGGAATATGAGAGAAATCTGGAACGATACACTTTTTTGAAATGGGCGCAGAAGAGTTTCAATAACTTCAAGGTCACACCTCCAAATTCCGGAATTTGTCACCAGGTCAACCTGGAATATCTTGGACAGGTGATCAGAACAGAAACAGATCCTGTGAGTGGAAATAAGATAGCCTTTCCTGACTCCCTGGTGGGTACGGATTCTCATACGACAATGATAAACGGTCTCGGAATCATGGGATGGGGAGTGGGTGGGATAGAAGCCGAAGCTGTCATGCTCGGACAACCTTATTTTATGTCCATACCTCAGGTCATCGGTGTGAAAATGACAGGCAGTCTCAAGCCGGGAGTAACTGCCACAGATATGGTTCTTACAATAACTGAGATGCTGCGTAAATATAATGTAGTGGAAAAATTTGTGGAATTTTTCGGATCTGGAATGAAAACACTGAACCTGCCGGACAGGGCCACGATTGCAAACATGAGTCCGGAATATGGCGCTACAATGGGATTTTTTCCAGTGGATGAAAAAACTGTCGAATATCTTGAAATGACAGGCAGAGCAGACAGGGCAGAACTGGTAAAAGCCTATACACAGATAAATGGCATGTTTTACGATGGAAAGGATGATCCTGAATATACACAGGTCATAGATTTCGATCTTGAATCTGTAGAGCCTTGTATAGCAGGCCCGGCAAAACCCAAGGACAGAATTGTTTTACAGGAGGCTGGCAAAAAATTTGATCTGTTCATGGAGAGCCGAAGGACACAGAATACAGATAAAGAGCTATCCGATAACGCCGATGGGAAAAAATTGTACCCGGTGAATATTGATGGTAAGCAAGCTGAAATCGGAGATGGCAGCGTGGTAATAGCTGCAATCACGTCCTGCACCAACACCTCCAACCCTTTCACCCTTGTTGATGCAGGTTTGCTGGCAAAAAATGCAATTAAAAAAGGGCTTTGTGTAATGCCCCATGTTAAAACCTCCCTGGCTCCAGGATCGAAAGTGGTAGCTGACTATCTGGAAAAGGCCGGACTCATGCCTTTTTTCGAAACTCTCGGTTTTAATCTTGCTGCTTTCGGATGTACCACATGCATCGGTAACAGCGGCCCTTTGAATCCGCAGATCGAACAATGTATCGAAGATAACGACCTGACAGTTACGTCCGTGCTTTCTGGAAACCGCAATTTCGAGGCCCGGATACACCAGAGCATAAAGGGAAATTATCTGGCATCTCCCATGCTTGTCATAGCGTTTGCCATTGCTGGCAGAATCGATATCGATATGACAACACAACCCCTTGGGCATGACTCTTCAGGCCAGCCCGTTTATCTTGATGATATCCGGCCCTCATCAGAAGAAATTGCAGAAGTGGTTTCAACCTGCCTGAAACCCGAATTTTTTCAAAAAAACTATGAAACAATTTTTGAAGGAGATGAATTCTGGCAGAACCTGTCAGTTGAAAAGCATACAACATATAAATGGGATGAAAAATCCACCTATATCAAAAATCCCCCATATTTTAAAGGCTTCACCCTTGATCTTACCAGCCCTGACGATATCGAAGATGCCTCCGCACTGGCCGTTCTTGATGATTCGGTGACAACGGATCATATCTCACCAGCCGGAGGAATTCCCGAATCCTACCCTGCCGGAAGCTATCTGTCTGGAAAAGGAATAACTCCTGCAAATTACAATTCATATGGATCAAGAAGGGGCAATCATGAGGTTATGATGCGGGGAACATTTGGAAACATCCGGATCAAAAACAGACTGGCAGCCCCAAAAGAAGGCAGTTTTACGGTCAAATACCCGGAAAAAGAAGAAATGTTCATATATGACGCTGCAATGAAATACAAACAAGAAGGAATCGACCTTGTAGTCCTGGCCGGTAAGGAATACGGAACCGGGTCTTCAAGGGACTGGGCAGCTAAAGGAACGGATCTTCTTGGAATTCGCGCAGTAATTGCAGGCTCTTATGAACGTATTCACAAAAGCAACCTTGTGGGAATGGGAGTGCTTCCCCTTGAGTTTTTACCTGGAGAATCATGGGAAAGCCTGGGAATTGAAGGCTCCGAACGTTTTAGCATTATCGGCATTGGAAATATCGAACCAAGAAAAAAATTGACGGTCAAAGCGGTTGCCACTGATGGAAAAACAATCGAATTCAAAGTAATTGCCCGTCTTAATACGGATATCGACGTTGAATATTTTACAAATGGCGGTATTCTGCCATGCGTGCTTCGAAAGCTATTGTCATAAGTACCCAATAAATTATTAACATTTTCTAAGGGGGGAATGATTATTGTCAAGAAGCTGGTTCACTGGGAAAAATTAAAAAAATTTCCTATTTATACCAGAAGCAGGCTATTACCAAGCATCTGCATACGAAAAACAAATTTCGAAGTCTGTATAAATCTGGATTATGGACAGATGCCCGTTTCCATCGCTTCTTCAGGTGCTGGAGCTTCTTTTATAAAGCGATCCCGGTCAAGCCACGATACTTCTAATGCTTTTGGGACAAAATCGTTCGAGATCGGTTTTAATTCGGTATAAAACATGAGTTCAGGGTGGGCAGAAACAACCATGCCCACCTTACAATATGATATTTTTTTGTGCATATGCTTAATATGTTTATAAGTTATAACTTCCAAGGATTTTCAGAAAATCAGTTTTTTCAGTAAGAAGTTTTAAAACAGGCTTGTATTTCTCTGATGCAATATCTGTTTCGATATCTACATAAAACATATATTCCCAGGGTTTGCCGTGAATAGGACGGGATTCGAGTTTCACCAGATTTACGCCGTTATCAGCGAAAACCTTGAGAGTATCGAACAATGATCCGGGTTTGTTGCCTGTAGAGAATATTATGGACGATTTCTGGTAAGGCCCCTGATCTGCTCCATTTACTCCAATGACCACAAATCTTGTAAAATTTCTCGGATTTGTTTCAATACCTTCTTCAATCACTTCCATGCCGTGAATTTGGGCAGCTTCCCTGCTTCCGATAGCTGCAATAGAAGCATCCTCGTTGTTTTTCATTTTTTTGACACCTACAGCAGTGGCCTCTCCGGAAATAAGTTCCCAGTCGTCTCGACATGCGAGAAACTGGGCGCATTGTTCCAGAACCTGGGGTGGTGCAAGTATCCGCTTGATATCATCTATTTTCGTGCCGGGCTTGCCAATCAGGTGATGCTCTATTTTCAAGGTCATTTCACCAATGATCTTCAAATCATATTCGAGCAGAAGGTCGTAAACTTCATGGATACTGCCGGTCAAAGCGTTTTCCAATGGAACGATGGCAAGTCCTGCTTCACTGGTTTTCACAGATTCGAATATGGCCTTGAAAGAGGGTTTTGGAACTTCGGCCTTGGTTTTTCCAAAATACTGGGTAAGTGCCTTATGGCTGAAAGTACCTGCCTCGCCCAGAAACGCAACTGATTCCGCATCCATTTTTCCTTCATGTATCGCATCTTTGCCGGCTTTAACCTTATCAAGATAACTGAAATCCACCTGTTTTCCGACCGTAGGAGCGATCACATAAATGTTTCGCATCAACTTTCCGAATTGTTTCGGATAAAGGCTCTGGGGTCCGTCAGACATGGCATTATCAGGATCATGATGGACTTCGATCATCAATCCATCAGCTCCTGCAGCGATAGCAGCCCGTGCCATAGGTCTTACCTTTTCTCTTATGCCCGTAGCATGACTCGGATCTATAACCACCGGAAGATGTGTCAAGTTTTTTATTACTGGAATAGCCGAAAGATCAAGGGTATTACGGGTGTAAGGTTCAAAAGTTCGGATTCCTCTTTCGCATAGAATCACGTTGTTGTTATCTTCAGAAAGAATATATTCAGCGGACATCAGCCATTCTTCTATGGTGGCTGACAGACCTCTTTTAAGCAGAACCGGTTTTCCCATGCGTCCTACGCATTTGAGCAGCTCGAAATTCTGCATGTTTCGAGCGCCAACCTGAACCACGTCCACATATTTCATCATCATGTCAGCCTTTGATGGTGATGTGATTTCAGTGACAACACCCATTCCAAACTCTTCCCGGATTTCTGCCAGAATCTTCAGGCCTTCTTCTTCAAGTCCCTGGAAAGAATAGGGAGAAGTTCTCGGCTTGAATGCTCCCCCGCGAAATAGAACAGCGCCGTATCGTTTAACCTCTTTTGCAATGGTGAATGCCTGTTCACGGCTTTCTACAGCACACGGGCCGGCAACAACAGTGATTCGTTCGCCTCCGACCTGCACACCTCCTGCCTGCACTATGGTATCTTTTGGATGGAATTGTCTTGATGCAAGCTTGTAATTAGCTGCAATTCTGTCGATTCTCTCAACACCGGGAAGACTTTCATATTCCTTGATATTTTCAGGCTTTCTGCCGACAGCGCCAATTGTAACATTTTCATTGTCCGCCATTTCCCTTATAATATATCCGCCTTCACGCAGAATACCACGGATATGGTTTTTCTGGTCATCGGTCACGTTTTTTTTCAATACGAACAGCATACTTTCCTCCCTTTTTACGGCTTGGTTTATTGGTCATTTTATTAATTTACGGTAATAAATTTACAGCTTTTATTTTTCACATAATGAAAAAAATTCAGCCAAAAAAAAATCCCGGGAGTTTTGGCTCCCGGGATTTTCAATATTTAAGTCCCGGAAATGCCTTTATCGCATCCACCGGGCCTGATTATATAAAAGATTTTTTGTCAGACAACCAGTTGGACGCTCCTGTTAAAAAAGAAGCACCCGAAGCTAAATATTGT
>JAUCGE010000149.1 GCA_030377965.1 Desulfobacterales bacterium HSG16 | reverse complement strand
AATATCCAAAAACTTGTGTTGGAGATGGATCGCGGTATTGAAAAAGGATAAAAAAAATGGGCATAATTGAAACAAAAATCGATACCCAATCCGATGAATACAAAAAAAACTACGAAGCTATGACAGCGATTGTGGATGATTTGAAAAGCGAGATGAAAATCGCTCGTGATAAAAGGTCGGAAAAGGCAAAAGGAAGGCTGGCTGCACAGAACAAGCTGTCTGTCAGAAAAAGAATCGAGCTTCTGCTGGATAAAAACACACCATTTCTTGAGATTGCTCCATTGGCTGCCAAAGGCATGTATGACAGCAAGGTTCACGGAGCTGGCAATGTCGTTGGAATCGGCATGGTCTGCGGTAGAGAAGTCATGATCCATGCAAATGATCCGACGATAAAGGGCGGCACAGTATACCCTATGGGAGTAAAAAAATCCCTGCGCTGCCAGGCTATAGCGATGGAAAACCGCCTGCCCATAATTTATCTTATAGATTCAGGAGGAGCTTTTTTACCCCTTCAATCCGAAGTATTCCCGGATATTGATGATGGCGGAAGGATTTTTTATAATCAGGCTCTCATATCCAAAATGGGAATACCCCAGATAACGGCGGTCATGGGTTTATGCACGGCAGGCGGCGCTTACATTCCTGCCATGTCGGATGAAGTAGTGCATGTAAAAAAAACTGGCGCTATTTTTCTCGGAGGCCCTCCCCTTGTAAAAGCTGCCACAGGCGAAGTAGTATCAGCCGACGAACTCGGAGGCGCTGATCTGCATTGCCGGGAATCAGGAGTTTCGGATTATTATGCAGAAGATGATCCCCATGCAATAGAGATTGTTCGAGACATTGTAAGAAACCTTCCTGTAAACGAAAAAAGCCAGCTTTCGCTTAAAAAGCCGGACGCACCTCTTTATGATCCAAAAGAAATATATGGAATCGTCAGCAGAGAATTGAAAATTCCGTATGACACGCGCGAAGTCATTGCAAGAATTGTGGACGGCAGCGAATTTCTCGAATTCAAGGAATTATTCGGTTCAACACTTGTCTGCGGATGGTCCCATATTCATGGATATCCTGTAGGAATTCTTGGAAACAACGGAATATTATTTTCAGACTCAGCTTTAAAAGCCACTCAGTTTATCCAGATCTGTGACAAGAGAAAAATCCCCCTTGTATTCTTACAGAATATCAACGGATATATAATCGGAAAAGCCTATGAATCCCGTGGGATAACAAAAGATGGGCATAAAATGGTAAACGCTGTCGCCACTGCCACCGTGCCGAAATTCACAGTCATGGCCGGAGCCTCTTTTGGTGCTGGTAATTACGGCATGTGCGGGAGAGCCTATTCCCCCAGATTCTTATGGAACTGGCCCAACTCGGAAATCGGAGTCATGGGCGGAGAGCAGGCTGCCGACGTGCTGTGTACAGTGAAAAATGAGCAGCTAGCAAGGGAAGGCAAACCGAACATGACAGATGAAGAGATCGGCATGATAAAAGTGCCTGTCATGGAAGCGGCAAGAAAAGAAGGAAATGCATATTACAGCACAGCCAATCTCTGGGACGACGGTATTATCGACCCGGCGGACACCCGTGATGTACTTGGTCTTTCCATATCAGCGGCATTGAACGCGCCCATAAGAGACGATGTGGCAGGTTTCGGAATTTTCAGAATGTAAAGAAAAGGGTGTGTATAAAATGTTAAAAAAGATATTGATTGCAAATCGCGGGGAAATAGCCAGACGCGTGATATTCACCTGCCGGGAAATGGGGATAGAAACAGTTGCTGTCTATTCCGATGCAGACAAAGCCGGGATTCATGTTATCGAGGCTGACGAGGCTGTAAGACTCGGTACTTCGGAACCATCTGAAAGCTATCTGAATATAGATTCAATCATCAAAGCCGCTCAAAAAACCGGAGCGGATGCTATTCATCCAGGATACGGATTTTTAGCAGAAAACGCAGATTTTGCCAGAAGATGCGAAAATGAAAAAATTATTTTTATCGGCCCTCCGGCAGAAGTAATCGAAAAACTTGGGGACAAGACTGTAGCCAGACAGATCATGAGCAAAGGAGGTGTCCCTGTAATCCCAGGTATGCTGGAATCTGAATCAGATTTCAAAATTATAGCCCAGAAAGCCTCTGAAATCGGGTATCCGGTTTTGATAAAAAGTGCGGCAGGCGGAGGCGGTAAGGGAATGCGGGTGGTTGCATCTTTTGAAGAAATGGAAGAAGCGTGTGTATCTGCATCAAGCGAGGCAGCCGCAGCTTTTGGTTCCAGTGCGATCTACCTTGAAAAATATATTGATCAATCCCGCCATGTAGAATTTCAAATCCTCTGTGATCAACACAAAAACGCCATACACTTGAATGAAAGAGAATGTTCCATACAGAGGCGACACCAGAAAATCATAGAAGAAACCCCTTCCATAGCACTCACCCCCGAATTAAGAGATGAAATGGGAAAAGCTGCGGTCGCAGCAGCCATAGCATCGGGATATGTAAATGCCGGAACAGTAGAATTTCTCCTCGGGCCTGACAATTCATTTTATTTTCTCGAAGTCAATACAAGGCTTCAGGTGGAACATCCCATAACAGAGATGACGACCGGCATCGACCTTGTACGCAGGCAGATCATGATTGCTGCGGGCCAGCCAATGGGCATTGCACAGGAAGATGTTAAAGCAAGAGGTCATGCCATAGAATGCAGGATATACGCGGAAGACCCTGAAAACGATTTCTTCCCGTCCCCCGGTACAATAGAATACCTCAAAGAACCGTCAGGACCTGGAATAAGAAACGACTGCGGCATTTATCAAGGATGCACAGTGCCGATGGAATATGATCCTATTCTGTCAAAACTCGTATGTTATGCCGAAGATCGACAAAGTGCTGTAAAAAAAATGATCCGCGCTTTAAATGATTATGTAATTTCAGGCATAAAAACGCCCATTCCATTTCTTGTGGATATCTTGAAATCCCAGCCTTTTGAATCAGGTCAGACTTATACCGATTTTATCAATGCCCACTTCAAAGACTGGAAACCAGCCTCATACAATGCGGAAAACCCGAGTAATGCAAATAATATGAAAAATGCTGAAAATAAAGCCGATTCGGATATTGCTGCATGTATTGCATACATTGCAGATGAACTTTGCGGCAGGCCGGAAACAAAGGCTTTGGGTACAGCGTCAAAAGAAGCTGGATTTGCAACCCCCTGGCAGACTCTGGGAAGCTGGAACCGATAAAAAAAAGGAGATGACAAGGTGGAATATAATCTTAAAATCGATGATCGAACCGTCGATATCGAACATGAAGATAAAAATGAAAATCCCATAAGATTTAAAACAGGGGATGAAAAATTCGATGTCACCTGTTTTCCGGTTTCAGACCATCAGATTCATATGACCATTAATGGAAAAGGCATAAACGCATATATATCCAGAGATAGGGACGGAAAAACCGTAATGATAAACGGAATTTCCCACCGTATCGAAGATGCTGACGAACAAAAAAGGCGTTTATCGAGAAAAAAAGGCGGCAGCAATGGACTGCCTGAAGAAATCACGCCTCCCATGCCTTCCGTAGTAGTTAGAATAATGGTCAATAAAGGAGACTATGTGGAAAAAGGCAAGGGAGTGATCGTGGTTTCCGCCATGAAAATGGAATCTACATTGAGCGCGCCTTTTGACGGACGTATTACAAAAATCAATGTGGCAGAAGGTGACAAAGTATCACCCGGCCAGGTTCTGGTAGACATAGAAGCGACCCAATGATTCGTTTAGGGATTTCCCAATAAATAAAAAGATGGTAGGGTGGGGTTCCGTCCCCGCCATCTTTCGGCGGTGACGGAACCCCGCCCTGCCGTCAATAATTGGGTATATTATTTCTTTGAAGTTCCCTTAAAAAAAGGAGTTTGAAATATTATGGAAGAAAAAGACCTGCTGTTAAAAATAGAAAACAATATCGCATATATAACTATTAACCGGGAAAAACAGAGAAATTCTTTGAGCGTCAGCGCTATCGAACTTTTCCAAAAATATTTGAACGATATCCAGGAAAATGACACAGTCCGGGTGGTTCAGGTGACAGGCGCTGGAGAAAAGGCTTTCTGTACAGGCGCGGATCTTGGCTCAACTATGGGTTCAAGTGAAAAAGAGGCATATCAAGCATATGCCGATCTTTTAAAACAGATTTCAAAATTTCCAAAGCCTACGGTAGGAAAAATCAACGGATATTGTCTTGCAGGCGGCATGGGCTTGATGCTCGCCTGTGATATTGTGATAGCATCAGACAATGCAAAATTTGGCACACCAGAGGTGAATGTGGGCCTTTTTCCCATGATGATCGGCGCTTTGATCTTTCGCAATGCACCGAGAAAGCAGGCAATGGAGATGATTCTTTCAGGGCGGACATTGACTTCTGCCGAAGCTCTTGACATGGGCATTATAACAAGAATTGAGCCAAAAGAACTTTTAGACGAAGAGACAGACAAAACTCTTAAGCTTATGGCATCGAAAAGTCCGATAGGCTTGAAAATAGGTAAACAGGCGTTTTATGAAATGGCTGACATGCCCTTTGAACAGGCTGTTGACTATCTTTCCGGAAAACTTGGGGAAGTCGTATCCACAGAAGACGCAGCAGAAGGAATCAAGTCGTTTATGGAAAAACGAAAACCCGAGTTTGTGGGTAGATAACGATTTTTGATATCAGGAGATAAAAAATGACCCATCACCAAGAAGATGAAAAACTTATAATCGCAAATTGCAGCGGTTTTTTCGGAGACAGATTCAGCGCGGCAAAAGAGATGGTCGAAGGAGGCAGAATCGATGTTCTGACCGGAGATTACCTTGCCGAACTTACAATGGCGATACTTTTCAAAATGAAATCAAAAGCCCCTGATCGCGGTTATGTCCCCACGTTTTTAAAACAGATGGAACAGATCATGGGCCAGTGTCTCGAAAAAGAAATACGGGTGGTCACAAACGCAGGCGGCTTGAACCCAAAGGCTTTGGCAGATGCCCTGCAAAAAGTTGCCGACAGCCTGGGACTCAAACCCAAAATCGCGTATATCGAAGGTGACGACCTGATGCCTCGTCTTTCTGAACTTCAGGAAAAAGGAGAGCTTTTTACCCATCTTGATAAAGGTATTTCTTTAAAAGATGCCAGAGCAAAACCCATTTCAGCAAATGCCTATACCGGCGGCTGGGGAATAGCAAAAGCGCTGGAGCAAGGCGCTGATATCGTTGTGACAGGCCGGGTTTCCGACGCATCACTTGTAACCGGCCCGTCAGCATGGAAATTCGGCTGGAAAATTGACGACTGGGACAAACTCGCCGGGGCTGTGGCAGCCGGGCATATAATCGAATGCGGAACACAGGCCACAGGCGGAAATTATTCGTTCATAGAAGAAATTCCGAGCTTTAAAAACATGGGTTTTCCTATAGCCTGTATGCATGAAGACGGATCGTGTATAATAACCAAGCATCCGGGAACCGGCGGACTCGTCTCAACAGGCACGGTAACAGCCCAGTTGATGTACGAAATCAGGGAACCCAACTACCTCAATCCCGATGTAATAGCCAGTTTCGACACTCTTACGCTGACACAGAAAGGGCCTGACCGTGTACTGGTATCAGGAGCAAAAGGCGCACCCCCCACAGAGACCACAAAAGTGTGCTTGAATATATTCGGCGGATTCAAAAATACAATGACTGTCGTGCTTACCGGTCTCGACATCAAGAAAAAAGCCGAAATCGTAGAGCAGAACCTGTTTGACAGTCTTGGAGGAAAAAAAATTTTTCTAAAAACCGATGTCAGCCTTGTAAGAATAGATAAGAAAAATCCAGAAACCAACGAAGAAGCCTCCGCTCATCTAAGGATAACAGTCATCGACTCTGACCCTAAAAAAGCCGGTAAACTGTTTTCTTCAAAAGTCGTGGAAATGGCCCTTGCAAACATTCCTGGTTTCACCCTGACCAGCCCGCCCACCGACGCTTCTCCTGCCATCATACACTGGCCAGCTCTTATCCCGGTTTCTCATATCCGGCAGAAAGTCTTTGTGGATGGCCAGGAAATCATAATCGAACCACCTGTCTTTGATTCAAAACCGCCTGTTATCGAACCCCGACAGGCAAATTTTTCCGATGTCCCCCAGGGCAAAACAACACAAATCCCCCTGGGCAGATTGTTTGCCACAAGATCAGGGGACAAGGGCGGAAACGCGAATCTTGGCATATGGACAAAAACTTTGGAATCGTTTGCATTCCTTACAAACTTTTTGACAACTGAAAAATTAAAAGAATTACTTCCGGATATGAAAGAATTTGAGATCGAACGATATGACTTTCCCAATCTCTACGCTCTCAACTTCTATATAAAAGGAGTTTTAGGAGATGGTGTGGCAGCTTCGACTCGCGTCGATCCCCAGGCAAAAACCCTTGGGGAATATCTTCGCTCGAAAATAGTGGATATTCCGGAAAACTGCATCGGATAATTTTCTTTACTGCTTTCCCAACAAATAAAATACCCGATATGGTAGGGCGGGGTTCCGTCCCCGCCATCTTTCTGCTTTCATGGAAATATAAAAACATGGCTCTTATCTACGAAAAGAAAAAACAAATTGCGTACCTGACCTTGAACCGGCCCGAAGTTCATAATGCCCTTGATTCCGAAACCATAGTGGCCCTGGCAGCCGCGTGGGAGGATATCAGGGATGATAAAACTATAAAATGTGCGATCATTACAGGTGCTGGAAATAAATCTTTCTGTTCGGGAGCAGATCTGAAAAAACTGATTCCGCTGACTACCGACCACAGGAAACCGGAAACTGAGGCTGATGAAAGAATCGTTGAAAATCCCGGATTGATCGGAAAAGCTCTTTTAACTGATTTTAAGCTTTATAAGCCTGTTATAGCCGCAATCAACGGCCATGCCTTTGCCGGAGGAATGCTGCTTTTATGTTCCACCGATATCAGAATTGCATGTCATGAAGCCAGATTCGGCATACAGGGCGTTAAATGGAATATTTTCCCTGTTGGAGCGGCAACCCTGGTTCCGATGCAGCTTTCTTATGCGCGAACTATGGAACTTCTTTTGACTGGAGAAACCATCAGCGCTAAAAGAGCATATGAATACGGCTTTGTAAACCGGGTGGTCACAAAAAATGAAGTCATGGAACAAGCAGTTCGATTTGCTGAGATCATTTCCGGAAACGGGCCTGATGTTGTATCTGGAATCAAAAAAGCAGTGATCGAGAATATCGGAATGTCTGTTGAAGAAGGGATAAAAAACGAGAAAAAAACAGCAGAAAAAATCTTGAACATGGAATTTACAAAAGAAGGATTGACTGCTTTTAAAGAAAAACGCAAACCCGAATATCGATAATAACAGGTGAGATAAAAAAATATGGCAAAATCGAAAAAAAGCGGCACAAAATCAAGAAGCGCATTGAGAAGAGAGCGTGAAAAAGAACTCAGGCGCAAAACAATCCTCAATATAGCTGAATCCCTGTTTGCAAAACAGGGATATCATCGTACCGGCATGGAAGAAATAGCGGACATGGCTGAAGTTTCGGTCGGCACGGTATATTTTTATTTTAAAAACAAAGAGGATATCCTGATCAATCTGATCGGGGATGTGGGTTTTCAATTGAGAAAACTCGTTGGCGAGGAGTTCAAAAAAGCCGATGCTTCCTTAGATGGCATACAAAAAGCCGGAGTCGCTTTTTTCGGTCAATTTTGTGCAAAATATCCTGAAAAAGCGGCTATCCTGTTCCGTGAAGCAGTCGGACAGAGCCAGGAAGTTGAAGAACACAGAAAATCGTTTATAAGCAAGGTCATTACAGACTTGAAAAATGCACTTGAAAGAGTCGCCGAAAAACAGGATATCAAGTATAGAAACACGTTTTCAGCGGAAGTTATGGCAGTATGTATTATGGGAATTTATGAACAGATGGCCTGTCATTATCTTCTATGGAATGATCGGTCGGAAGATATCGTGGCTCTTGGCGAAGATGCGGTATGCTTTACTATAGGCGGGGTGGAAAGCATGGTTTAGATATATAGCGGCTATGACCTGATGCTGAGATATCCTCTGGTCATAGCCGGATTTTACATTGTCATGACTCATGTGTCAGTCCCTGAATTCTCTGTTTCAACGAATATCACTATGACCTTTATCCCTGTTTTTTCGTCGAACCAATCTACCTCATATTTTTTTCTGTTCTCATCATCAATGTTTTCGATAAAAAAGACCAGAAATATTTCCTCTACTTTTAACTGCTCTCCATAACGTGCTGCCTGTATCAGAGCTTTGTTATAGCTGTTTTTATCTTTATAACTTTTTAATTCAAGACCATATATCCGGCCTCCATACTTTATGATTATATCGACCTGCCCATTACCAGTCGGAAATTCCGGAAACACTTCTCCGCCCTTGTCCTGCAGAAATTCAGCCAGATACATATACAGATTGAAATGAAAAACCGCTTCATATATTCTCATATCCGATCTTCTCGGCGCATTCTTCAATGACCACTCCCTGTTTTTCATCAGATATTCATGATACCGCCTTATAATATTTTCAATGTTCAAACCCTGTTTGGTCACTGCGTCATCAAGATCGTCGAAAGGTTCGTATAACCTGCCCATCTGATTGAATATTTTTCCAGAAAAATAATTGAACAGCCTTTTTTGAACAAAAGGGCAGGAAAACTTTACATAATATCTCGATTTCAATCCTTGTGTACCCATACTTACGGATTTATCTCTGTCGATAACACCGTTCATATATAAA
>JAUCGE010000148.1 GCA_030377965.1 Desulfobacterales bacterium HSG16 | reverse complement strand
ATGGTATGCATTACATGTTCGGAATGGCATATACGGATGTCCATGACAGCCATGTCAAAGTTGATATATTTTCATCCCGCATGCCAAAAAAAATCCAGCATATTCTTGCGATTGCCACAACTTTGATAATTTTTCTGCCCGTAATTTCGTGTATGGCAATATTTTCCTGCACATTCGCATTCACTTCTTTGCAGGGGCTTGAACGAAATTCCACTAGCTGGGGTCCTCCCATCTGGCCTCTCAAGATAATAATGGCAATCACCTTCATTTTTTTGCTCGCACAGGGAATTTCCAACCTGATAAAAGATGTTCGCGCGCTTATCTCGGAACAATAAACAAAGATAATTTTAAAGAGGTAGAATCTTATGAGTCCTGAATTTCTAACGGTGGCAATGTTCGTCACCCTTATATTAGCAATTACATTAGGGCATCCGCTGGCCTACACCCTTGCCGCTGTAGCGACCCTGTTCGGACTGCTCGACAACGGTTTCAACGTACCCGGACTTTTCGACATGTTCGTCAATAATGCCTGGGGCCTGATGAACAACTACACCCTTGTTGCTATTCCCCTTTTTATCCTCATGGCCCAGCTACTTGACAAATCCAAGGTTTCCGAAGCCCTGTTTGAGTCTCTTTATATCGTCCTGGGCAGTATCAAGGGCGGCCTGGGTCTTGCCGTAGTAGTGGTGTGTACGGTATTTGCCGCGACCACTGGCATTATCGGAGCATCTGTCGTTGCTATGGGTCTTCTGGCAACCCCTGCTCTCATCAACAAGGGATATCAAAAGGAGCTGACTTCGGGTATCATATGCGCTTCAGGAACTCTGGGTATCCTGATGCCGCCCAGTATTATGATGGTCGTTTACGGCGGCCTGACCGGAATGAAAGAAACTTCGGTGGGCAACCTGTTTGCAGCAGCTATTTTTCCCGGTCTGCTCCTTGCATGTCTTTATTTTTTATACATACTTATTCGCTGTAACATAAATCCCGAATTAGGACCTCCTATTTCAAAAAAAGAAGCAGAATCATGGACTGTCGGTCAGAAATGGGCCATGACCATGAAATCTCTGATTCCTCCCCTTGCTCTGATTCTGGCTGTCATGGGAACAATTCTGGCTGGTGTGGCAACTCCAACGGAAGCCGCTGGACTAGGTGCGTTCGGTGCATTGGTTCTGGCAGTATTCAACAGGAAAATGAGCTGGGAAGTTCTCAGAGCTTCCTGCCACAATACTTTAAAGACCACATCAATGGTCATGATGCTTTTTATCGGCGGAAAATTCTTTTCTACAGTGTTTCTGAGCATGGGCGGCGGTGACGTGGTAGCAGATCTTCTGATAGGTTCGGGTCTGAATCGCTGGATAGTTCTCGTCATCATGATGGGCATAGTTTTTCTCATGGGCATGTTCATTGACTGGGCCGCAATTCTTCTTGTGACCGTACCAATATTTATGCCAATCGCCATGGAACTCGATTTCAATCCCCTGTGGTTTTCAATTCTCATGTGCGTCAATCTGCAAACTTCCTTTTTGACTCCACCCTTCGGATATGCTTTGTTCTACTTTAAGGGAGTCGCTCCAGAAGGTTATACCATGATGCATATTTATCGGGGAATCATGCCTTTTGTCTTTCTCCAGTTAATAGGACTTGCCATCCTCAGCTTTTTCCCGGCCATTGCTACCTGGCTTCCTTCTGTTTTCTTCGGAGGATGAAGCTTGAAGTAAAAAATTGAACTCGAAAAAATATGACAGAAAGATGTAATTCGAAAAAAACAGGAAAGGATAGACCATGAAAGATCCGGACGGATTGTGCGATATTTTCAAACGGAAGGCTATGGCTGTGTCTGCTATCGTAAAAGATGTGGACAGCCTTGACAATGCCTTTGAATACGCCATTGAAATATGCAAAAAAAAAGAAGCCTGCAAGATGATGAACCCCGGATTTGACTCTCAGGCAAAATCAGAAAAGATAATATCGGCTCCTGGTCTTTCCGAAGATATGGCTGAAAAATTTGCAGACATATGCATGGAACAGGGCATTGATTATGCCCAAGACAGCCTGAGAAATCATCTTTCCGGTATAGATATCGGTTTTACCACAGCCGACTGGGGAATTGCGGAAACCGGAACTCTGGTAATCGATTCGAGCATGGAAGAACTAAGGCTTGCGACAATGATCAGTGAAATTCACATCGCTGTCCTGCAAAAATCGCGGATAGTAAAGGACAGCTATGAACTCGAAGATCGCCTTATACAGTCCATGCAGAAAAGTCCGAATTACATGGCTTTTATCACTGGCGCAAGCAGAACAGCCGATATTGAAAGGGTTCTGGCTATCGGTGTTCATGGCCCACTTGAACTTCACATTTTGATGCTGGAGGATTTATAGTATGCAATCTGCCCGTAATATAAAAGAATACCGTAAGGAAATAGGCGAGGCTATAAAAAACGATTTTCTGCGTTCGGCTATGGACAAATTCGCAGTGGCATATCGGGACAGCCGCAAAGCCGCGTTTTCCGACATGAATGTTGACGCTATAGTGGAAGAAGTGGCCTGTGCCAAGGATTCGGCTATCGAAAACATGGACAAATTATACGAACAGTTCAAAGAAAACGCTTCCAGAGCCGGAATAAAAGTTCATCTTGCGTCAAACGCTCGTGAGGCAAACGAGATCATAGCAAAAATCGCACAGGAAAATAATGCTTCAAAAATCGTGAAATCAAAATCAATGACAGCCGAAGAAACTCTTTTGAACCATCATCTCGAAGCTCTGGGCATGGAGGTGACAGAGACAGATCTGGGTGAATGGATCATTCAACTCCGCCATGAAGGACCGTCTCACATGGTAATGCCCGCAATTCATCTTTCCCGAAACCAGGTGGCTGACCTGTTTTCCGATGTGACCGGTAAAAAACAAGATGCGGATATAGAGCGCCTGGTAAAGGTCGCAAGAAATGCACTGAGGCAGAAATATATAGAAGCGGATATGGGAATTTCAGGAGCCAATTTTGCTATTGCCGACACAGCAACCATAGGTCTTACCACTAACGAAGGCAATGCCCGGCTTGTCACCACCCTGCCGCGGGTACATGTAGCTCTTATCGGTCTGGAAAAACTTGTTCCGACTCTCCATGATGCTCTGAGAATCAACAAAGTTCTTCCGAAAAACGCGACGGGTCAGGCTATTACTTCCTATGTCACATGGATTACCGGGCCAAATGACTGCATGGCTTCAAAAGACAGCAGGAAGGTCATGCATATAGTTTTTCTGGATAACGGCCGCAGGGCGCTTGCCGCAGATCCGGTATTTTCCGAGGTGCTTCGATGCATCAGATGCGGAGCCTGTGCCAATGTATGCCCGGTTTACCGCATGGTGGGCGGCCACAAGCTCGGCCATATCTATATCGGCGCTATCGGCCTTATCGTCACTTATTTTTATCATGGTCGTGACAAAGCAAAAAATCTGGTTCAAAACTGTATCAATTGCGGGGCCTGCAAATCTGTCTGCGCTGCCGGTATTGACCTGCCTTCCCTTATCAAAGAAGTACATTCAAAAGTTTTAGAAGAAGAAGGACATCCCCTGCAAAGCGTTCTTCTTGGCAAGATGCTCAGAAGCAGAAAGCTTTTTCACACTCTTTTAAGATCCGCTCAAAAAGCTCAAAAACCTGCAACAGGGGGGAGTTCCTATTTAAGACATCTGCCTCATGTTTTTTCAAAAGAGCATAATTTCAGGCTGTTGCCCGCCATTGCAAAAACTCCTTTTCGGGATATGTGGGAAAAAATCCAGACAGAAGTAAAATCTCCAAAATTTACGGTGGCTCTTTTCTCCGGATGCGTACAGGATTTTGTCTATCCTGAACAACTTGAGGCTGCTGTCAAATTTCTGGCAGATCACGATGTGGCAGTTGAATTTCCCATGGATCAGTCCTGCTGCGGTTTACCAGTTTCAATGATGGGCGAAAAAGACGATGCCTGGGCAGTAGCTCTTAAAAATATGAAAGCTTTAAACGATACCAACTGCGATTACATAATCACATTATGCGCTTCATGTGCGTCTCATCTCAAGCATGGATATGCAAAAATCCTCGAAAACGGGCCAACAGATAAAAAAACTCTTGAAAAATTCTGCTCAAAGGTGGTATCGTTCAGTCAATTCGCAAATGATATTGTAAAAGTACCGGCAGAAAGCTTTCAACAAAAAGATTTTAAAGCAGAAAAATCGAAAGTCACATGGCATGCGCCATGTCATCTTTGCCGGGGGATGGGGATAAAAAACGCACCCCACGAACTGATTGAAAAAAGCGGTCATGAATTCGTCCGGGCAAAAGAAGAAGAAACCTGCTGCGGTTTCGGCGGATCTTATTCGGGCAAATTCCCTGGAATTTCCGCTGAAATTCTTGCCGCAAAACTTGCAGATTTCAAGCAGACCGGCGCAAAGACGATCATAACCGAATGTCCGGGGTGTATCATGCAGTTAAGAGGCGGGCTTGAAAAACAGGGAGA
Source organism: Desulfobacterales bacterium HSG16 (assembly GCA_030377965.1). Classification (GTDB taxonomy): domain Bacteria; phylum Desulfobacterota; class Desulfobacteria; order Desulfobacterales; family HSG16; genus JAUCGE01. The sequence goes on along the minus strand of JAUCGE010000148.1, from coordinate 4,294 downwards.
GGATATAGAGGTAAGACATCTTGCAGAAATTTTGCATCAACCCTGAAAAATGTCTGGAAAAACGGATGTTTTCGAAGTATAAGGGATTTCCAAATAAATAAAATGCCCGATATGGTAGGGCGGGGTTCCGTCCCCGCCATCTTTCTACTTTTGAACGAATATGAAGGATGCCAAAAAATACCAAAAACTTTGTCGGAATAGAAAGGAATTAATATGATACCTGAAATTAAAACGATATTATACACAACTGATCTTTCCGAAAATGCTCGATACGCATTCAATTATGCGGCAGCTATAGCCATTAAGTTTGATGCCAAAATCATTTTTTTTCATGTGATCGAAGAGCTTTCCGCTGGCACAAAAGGCCATGTGATTTCTCTTCTAGGCGAAAGTACATGGCGTGAAATGCTGCAACGTAAGGAAAACGATCTTTCCGAGATCGTAACGGAAAGGCTCAAAAATTTCTGCGACGAGATGGGAACCAGACTCCAGGAGTGTCGGCATATTATGGATGACATAAAGGTCGCGCATGGTCAGCCGGTCGAAGAAATTCTTAAATACTCACAGGTATGCGGCTGTGATATGATCGTAATGGGAACCCACGGCTACGGTCTTCTGGCAGATGCCTTGATGGGAAGCGTATCCCGCCGCGTTGTCCGGAAATCGATCATCCCGGTAATGACAGTGCGTCTGCCTGAGTAATGCACTGCCTGGAGATGAATAAATATCAGGTACTTACATAGGAGAAATCAATGAAAAAAGCTCAAGCAGTTCTTTTAATGGCGATCATTTTGCTTTGCTTACCGATTGTAATCCACGCAAAAACCATTCTCGTGATCGAAAGCTACAATGCGGAATACGAATGGGATATCTCCTATAAACAGGGGCTTTCCTCTGTTCTCAAAAATCATGAAATTTTATATTTCCAGATGAATACAAAAAACCTGCCCCCATCGGAACATGAAAACAGGGCAAATCTGGCATGGGAAAAATATACTCAAATCGCCCCGGATCTCGTAATTCTGGGAGATGACAATGCAGTGAAATATCTTTGCCCTAAGTTTGCAGCCACCAATACGCCTGTGGTTTACCTGGGGCTGAACAGCAATCCCAGGTATTACGACGCATACGAAAAACAGAACATAACGGGAGTTCTTGAACGCCCTCTGCTGAAACGATCTATCATTTTTTTAAAAGACATTATCAAACCTGAGCCTGACAAAATCCTGATTTTATTCGATTCAGGCACAACATCTCACGTCTTGTTGTCCGAGGCTTTCAAAGGGAAAAAGTCAATAGATATTTACGATACTTCGGTTCATTTAAAGCTCATAAAAAAAATGGATACGTGGAAAGAAACCATAATAAACTCTAAAAAACAAGGATATGACGCTGTTATTATCGGGCTTTTTCACACTATTATTGATGATAATGGAAATCATATAAAAGACTCGGAAATTTTAAAATGGACATCTGAAAACACGCCAGTTCCTCCGTTTTGTTTCTGGGACTTTGCAGCAGGAAAGGGCAAAACTGTCGGGGGATTCGTTCTGCACGGAAAATCACAGGGAGAAGCAGCCGGTAAAATAGCCGCAAAAATTTTAGCGGGCGAAAGTCCTGCCAATATCCATCCTGTTACTGGCAAAAAAGGCAAGTTTCTCTTCAGCCGTTCCCAATTACTGAAATGGAAACTTGTTCTGCCTTCTAATATTGAATCCAGCGCTGAATATATTGATTGACAAGAATCAGCGGAAGAGACGGGGGGTTCCGATTGGAGTCCCCAAAATTATTTCTGCACGCAATGTTTTATCCGTTGTTGGATACCATCCGATTTTCAATCTCTTTTTCTTGTAACTCGCGTTAAAAATACCATCCACTGAATTTGTACCTAACTCAAAAGTGCAACGCTTCCAGGGGGTTCTTCGCAAAGTAATTTTTAATCCGTCAATCTTTTTTTCAAGAATCTGAATCATTTCCACTGCGACGCCAGGTTTTTCCAAAATGGTCTCCGAATTACCCATGTAATATGGGGGTTGTTCTTTATCTTCATAACTAATGACCATCTGAACAGCGCTAACCTGCAAAGGCACGAAAACACACATCAATACAAACAAGCAAATGCCGAAAAAATGATTTTTCATAAAACCCTCCTACTGATGATTATTATTTCTGTAAAGCCCGACAAGATACATTCTTTAATTTTCTGATTTTACCCGCATATCCTTTAACTGTTTCAGCACTACTCGTCGATTTTCCAGCAAGCGATTGCGGCAAAATATCAGAGGTAAGGAGGCAACCACGAGGGTTTGCCCCTACAATAAATGTAATATAATTTATGCACAGGTACTTATTCCACGGTACTATACCAACAAGGATTTAGCTGTATCCTGCCGAAATTATAACTAACCCCATCCTTTTCTTATAATCCTATTCTTATCGAAAATCCTTGTAGAGAGACAAAAAAAATATAGCTGAAAATCCCTGAATTTTGGCTTTTAATACAGCATATGCTATCCAGTATGTCAAATAAAAAAGGATATTGGGGTTTCACTTTTTCTTTAGTGAATTGCGTATTCGATTGAATTCTTCACAGGCTACGGCCAATGAATCCGGCGGCGATTCGAGTGATTTATTCTCTCTGCAAATATATGCAAGTTTGTCGATAAAGGGGTGGGCATCCTTTAGCTCAGAGATTTTACCATATTTGTTTTTGTAGGTTTTTTTGTCCATTTCATCAACATTCTCACCATCCAGGTAGGCTATCCAGGTTTGAATATGCCACTTGGGTATAATGTAGGCTATTGAATCATTATTGCTCCTGAGAGAAACCTCGTCCAAATTTGATTTTATCTGATCAATTGAGAGTTCGTCCGCATCTTGGATTACCAGGAGAATCGTCGAGGCGTGCCGTTTGCGAAGCCCTTCGGTTTCCAAGGAAATGTTGTCATATACATGTTTTTTGCCTGATCCCTTTCCATCCGGATAAGGTAGCACGCGGATTGCGCGAGGCTTTACACCCCATCCCTTTTTCAGGAACCGTTTTGCGAATACCTCATGGGCTTTGTCTTCACAGAGAACAATAATTTGAGATGCTTTATTCATTTTCCCACCCCCGTGCCATCGTTTCCGCTGGCTTATAACCGGGTACATTGGGGAAGGGCTTTACAATGACATGAGTCCCTGCCTGCCGGGAAAACCACAGTTCCGCGCCTCTTGCCATGCTGTTAACAATTTCGGGATGATGGGATATAATCATGGCTTGTTTGTCATGCTCATCGCAGATGTCGTTAAGGTTTTCAAGCCAGGGTTGGATTTCTCGCATTGAGACGAAGTTATCCGGCTCGTCGATCAACACCGTCGAAAAGGTTCCAGCGCGCAACGCTTCCAAAACCGTATAGAGAACGATCAATTGACGTTGGCCGTCGGAAATATTCCTGAAGTCGAAATCGCGGTCTTCATCTTGAATGCGGAATGTCGCCATTAATTTCCGGAATTCACCGGTTTCCTTGAGACTCAACTGTTCGAAACCCGGAAGAACATCCTTCAGAAGTTGTTTTGCCTTATAACCAATAGCGGGGTGTTCCTGTAAGAGGTGGCGATACCACTGGGCAAAATTTTCAGCATGTTGCGATAGATTGCGAGACTCAGTTCTGGCGGCATCTTTTACAACCAATGGAACCGGATGGATCAGCAGGATTTTATCAAGTTCTTCCCTGAACCGGATTAAAGGCTTGTTGTCGTCACGCTGTGCAATTGTCGGAATCACTGAGCGCCCCCAATCTGCGGGAAAAACAGTTCCTTCTTCCGTTTCTCTCGTATTCCAGTTGATTCGGTAGAGATGTGCATCCTGACCATCGTACAAAAAGAAATTCGAATCTTTCCAGATTAATACTTCCCGCTTAATGCGTTGTTTATATTTCGGATTTGCATAATCAATCGTCAATTCATATTTGTACAAATCTTCATTTATCAGCAGGGAAAAACCTATTGTTTGGTACTGCCTTTTATCCCATGTTGTCAGGCTGTCTCTATTGAAAATATCCTCCACATGCTCGCCCCGCATCAGCTTCTGAACGCAACGCAACGCATCCAGAACGGAAGTTTTGCCTGAACCATTGTCCCCGAGCCAGAGTTGAAAGTCTTTCGGCTTGATCTGAAAATTTGTCAAGCATTTAAAATTATCGATATTAATTTCGTTCATCATCAGTCGATTTCCTCTTTCATCTGTTGACGATCGGTTGATTCATACATCCGAATCCCAATTCTTTTCCGGGCCAGCACACCGTTCCACATT
>JAUCGE010000147.1:0-2500 GCA_030377965.1 Desulfobacterales bacterium HSG16 | reverse complement strand
AAAAGAGGCTGATCCACCCTGAGTTTAGATGCCCAGAAACCATCATCGCTGAGTGTGCCATCTGATTTCACGTAACCTGTTTCTTTTAAAAAATTGAGATGTTTTATAAAATGCTGCCACAGGTGAGCGGAAGATTTTTCCATTGAGCTTTTTTTTCCTGATTTCGAATTTTTGAAAAGAAAGGTAGCAAAGGATTTTTCAAGAAGTTCTTTTATCTGCTCTGGTGGATGTGAGAGCAGAAGGTTCAAAACCATAGAAAAATTGATGGTAATCTGGCTCGATACAAAAGAAGATTTCAAGCCATACAGCCTGGCTACAAGTTGGATATCCATAAACCTGCCGGGAATTGCCAGTGCAAAACCGATTTTATCCATTCCTCTTCTGCCTGCCCGCCCGGTCATCTGATGAAATTGCGTTGAAGTCAGAGATATGAATTCTCGTCCATTAAATCGGTCAGAGTTAAAAAAAACGACGGTTCGGGCAGGAAAATTAACCCCGGCTGCCACTGTGGATGTAGCAAATACAGCGTCTAAAAGTCCTTGAGTCATGGATGATTCAACCAGAAGTTTCCACGCTGGCAAATGACCGCTGTGATGAGATGCGACTCCTGTATTTTCAAGTATCCATCTGTGCCTGTGATTTTTAAGATGAGTACTTTTTGAAGTCATCTTTGCCATGCGTTCCCGTAGCAGAGGCCGTTTTTCAATCCTGTCCGGATGATGTCGATTTTCATGGCATAATCTCAGAGCATTATCGCAATCCGCACGAGATTTCAGAAAGAAAATAGCTGGAAGAAGACGATATTTTCTCAAAACTTTCAAAATATCTCCAAAAGGCGGGAGGTTGTGTACCAGCTCCATTGATGGCTGATTTTTTTGGAAAATATATTCCCTTACTCTGCCGAAAATTTTTGTTTTTGTTTTTGAAGATTTGCCTGCGAAAAGAGGCATCAGCTTTCCAGAAGGATGAAAAAAAAGAGGAAAAAGAGGCACGGGTCTTTTCTTTTCTTCTACCACATAACATTTTTTTCCTCGGATGGATGTCAACCATTTTGCGATCTGGTCTGCATTTCCGATCGTTGCCGAAAGCATCAGCAACGGGATTCTTTCCGGGAGATAAATCATTACCTCTTCCCATACAACACCTCTGTCAGTATCCCCGAGGTAATGAGCTTCATCAAGGATGACCAGATCTGTTTCAAGGTCTTTTCCCAGGTGCATGGCATCATAAAGATGGTTTCTCAGTATCTCCGTGGTTCCGACAATCACGGATGCATTCGTATTTTCTTTTCTGTCGCCAGTAAGGATACCTACATTATGATTTCCGAAAATTTGTGAAAATTCGATATGCTTCGAATTGCTCAATGCTTTCAATGGAGAAGCATACCAGGCTTTGCCGTCACGTTCAAGAAGAGCTTTTATGGCTTTTTCGGCAATCCATGTTTTTCCTGCCCCGGTCGGAGCTGTTACAAGGCAGTCACCTGCAGTAATCGCCTCTATGGACTCAAGTTGAAAAGAATCGGGTATAAATGTTGACTGTTCTGGTTTACCTATACCGGCGAATACGTTCTTGAGGGCTGCCTCTGCTCCGGGTTTGATTTTCAGAGGCTTTTTCTTTTTAAAGTTTTTTCCATAAAAACGCCGTTTTTTACCTGGGAAATACTGAGATTTTTTTTTCATTTGATTCCTGCTTGAATCATTTTTTTAGTGGCCTTTTAAAAGTTTTTCAATGATTCTGTTGATTTCGACAATAGCCGAGGATTTGGTGTCAAAGGGAGAGATACCTTCTAAATCAGCCGTGATCAATGCGTCATCATAAGGCAGAAAACCAAAAAGTGGAAAATCATTCAAATTATTCTCAAGAAACTTACGATCATTCGGATTGCGGATTTTGTTACCGATCACACCAATTTGTTTCAAGCCAATTTGAGATGCGAGATTCTTGACATGCAATGCAGTATCAATGCTGCGGCGTCCTGGTTCGACAATAATCAAGAGTTTGTCCACTGCACTCGCTGTTCCTCTGCCGAGATGTTCAATGCCTGCTTCCATATCCATGACCACAAATTCGTTTCTGGCAATGACGATATGGCTGATCAACGTCCTGAGCAGAGTACTTTCAGGGCAGATACACCCAGCTCCTCCTTTTTTGACTCCGCCGAGTCTCATCATTTTGATATTGTCCAGTTTGGCAGAAAGAGCATCAGGCAGATCGTCCACTTTGGGATTGAGCTTGAAAAAACCGCCCATACTGCCTGGACGGGCTTCAGTACGTTCTCGGACAAGATCCTTCATTTCTGATATAGGAACGATTGAGTCCGCATTTTCGATACCAAGAGCCGCCGCCAGGTTAGCGTCGGGATCAGCATCAATGGCTAAAACGGATTTGCCCTGTTCGCTTAAACTCCTTATCAATAAAGAAGAAAATGTCGTCTTACCAACTCCACCTTTTCCGCTCACTGCAATTTTCATGAATATATATCCTTTCCTGTCAGCATATG
>JAUCGE010000146.1 GCA_030377965.1 Desulfobacterales bacterium HSG16 | reverse complement strand
CTCGGTTCGCCAGTCCAGTCCTCCTGATGTCTGGGTATTGACTAAAGATGCGCCTTTTGGAATATCTTTGAATCTTGTCAGCCAGGGGTTCAAAGTGATAATGGGTTGGATCGGCTTTTTTGTTCAGCGCCTTGTTCAGGCATTTCCTCTGTCAAAAGACTTTGCAAGAGAAAATGCCGTCGTATTGATTGATGAAGTCGACAGTTACCTTCATCCCAAATGGCAGGCCAGAATTATGGAAACTTTGAAGGAGGTTTTTCCTAACACACAATTTATCATATCGACTCACTCGCCCTTGTTATTGGGTGCATTGAAGGCAGAAAATATTCGTTTACTGGAATTTGAAAGCAATGTTGTAGAATGTTATCAGCCATCTTTCAATCCATATGGCGCTGACACGAATAGAATACTCAGAAATCTCATGGGCCAAAATGAGAGATCCATTGAAGAAATTGGAAATTTGCTAAAACAATATTCCGATCTTGCCGAGTCTGGTGAATTAGATGATGCAAAGAAAATCGGAGATGAAATTAAAAAACAAATCGATCCTGATGATCCTGAATTGTTGAAAACCGGAATTTTGATTAAAGCTAAAGAGATTCTTGCAAAATGAGATATATAGAAAAACAGGATGAACCGGATGAATTTGTGGAATGGAAAGAACGAAAAGATGACAAGATCTGGAACAAATTCAAGAATCGTAAAAAGAGAATCGTAAAAAATGCAATTGTTGAAGAACAAGGTTATATTTGCTGCTATTGTGGAAAACGCATTCACAAAGATCGTAACACGCGCATCGAACATTTGAAATCGAGATCGAAATATCCAGATGATACGTTTAATTACAAGAACTTATTGGTGTCATGTTTCGGCGGTGATAGACAGATTGTTCATAGTGTGGAAGATGAAAATGATTCATTGGAAAACATTTCAAACAGGTTTTGCATACCTGAATGGAAAATCAAAGCGATAGGAGCTAACAAGGATATCGATTTCAATGATTTGGCGTTACGTCAGCAAATTACAACCAGCGAAATAGCAAGACAGCGCTCCAAATATCTGCACTGTGATCCAAAAAAAGGCAATCATGAGATCAGCATTACCCCATTAATGCCTGATTGCGATGATTTTTTCCGATATAAAATTAACGGTGAAATGATATCTGCTGATTCGGACGATAACGATGCCAAAGAAACGATTGACATTCTCGGGCTGAACTCTCCCCTCTGTAAAGATAGCCGAAAAGCCATATTGGATGGAATTGCAGAGATAATCGATTCAATAATAAATCAACTGATATCTTCTAACAGCTTGACCAAAGAGAATTTACAGTCAAAAGTGAATAAATTGATAGAAGGATTTAACCAAAGGGATGAGAATGGACAATATGCCCCTTATTGTTTTGTCTCAATTTCATACTTGAAAACTTTATGTTGAAGATATGAATATCTATACCTGAAAATTCCCCCAGTTTCAAAGAGGATACGGAACCTGTAAAAGTCCCCTGGTTTCATCAAGTCCTGTCATGATATTCATGTTCTGCACGGCCTGGCCTGCTGCGCCCTTGACCAGGTTGTCAATAGCGGAAATCAGTATTACTCTGCCATTGACTCTGTCTGTCTTAAATCCGATATCACAATAATTCGTTCCCCGGACATTTCGAGTGTCGGGAACTTTGCCGTCACGGCAGAGTCTGACAAAGGGCCTGTCTTTATAAAAAGATTCGAGACATGCCCTCAAACTCTCATCGCTGATATCGCCTGCAAGACTCGCATATGTTGTGGTCAGCATTCCCCGGCTCATGGGAACGAGGTGAGGCACAAAGGTGATGGACACATTTTTCCCCGGCCCGGCTTCACGGCTTAATACCTCGTTCATTTCCGGATTGTGCCTGTGCTGTGCAACTTTGTAAGCCTTGAATGATTCTGTAACTTCGCAGTAGTGCGCTCCAAGAGAAAGAGAGCGCCCCGCCCCGCTTGTGCCTGATTTCGAATCGACGATGATGGTTTTGCAATCGATCATATTTTTCTTTATAAGAGGAATGAGCGGCAGAAGCGTTGATGTTGGGTAGCATCCGGGATTACCAATTAAATCGCTTGTTTTTATTTTTTCATGATAAACTTCGCAAAGACCATAAACAGCTTTTTTCAAAAGATCCTTTGCGCTATGAGGCTGGTAACTCGATTCATAGTTTTCGACATTTGAAAATCTGAAATCAGCAGACAGATCAATTACTTTTTTTCCCTTTTCGATCAGGTCTGGCACGATTGACATAGGAATTTTATGAGGCAGTGCTGTGAAGATTACGTCACACGCATCACATGTCCGGCCAGGGTCAAAGGTCTGGCAGATCATATCAGCATGACCGGTAAAGGCCGGGTAAATATCAGAAAACCGTACATCTGCATACTGCCTTGATGTCAACATGGTAATCTCGACATCCGGATGGCCGGTAAGTATCCTCACAAGTTCCGCTCCTGCATATCCTGTTGCGCCTATCACTCCTGCCCTGATCATGTCTGCTCCTCCTTCATTTTTTAAATCGAACTTTTTGTATCAAACAGATAAATTTTTTACAAGAAGATTAATCGGGCTTGACCATCTTCGTTCATACGTTTATGATTTTATGAATTAAAAAAATTGTATATTTCAACGGAAAGGAAGAAAAAACCAGATGGACAAGATCAACCTGCTTGAGAAATTGAGTCAGTTCAACGATTACTGGAAACCTAAAATCGTTGGAGAATTAAACGGCCAGCACATAAAACTCGTGAAGCTCAAAGGTGAATTCGTGTGGCATCATCACGACATAGAGGATGAATTGTTCCTCGTTTTAAAGGGTACATTGACCATAAGACTGAAAGATCGGGATGTCGTGCTTACAGAAAACGAGTTTTTCATTGTTCCACGCGGAATAGAACATAAACCAGTGGCCATAAAGGAAGTACATATCCTTTTGTTCGAACCTGTTTCGACACTGAATACAGGAAATGTTCAGGACAGCCGCACGGTATCGAGACCGGTATCGATTATCTCATGACTCTTTTTTTGATTATATGATATTTTCATTTTTGGAGTTATATAACTTCATATAAAGGATATTTACATGGATAAATCAGGTTTTCCGGTTATTCCCTCCAATCGAATTGACGATCTGTGCAATCTGGATATCGCTGGTTCTGCTGATCTGGTACTCTTTATGGCAGGTAACCAGTTCATGGCTATGAAAGAGATCGTATCTGAGTTTAAAAAAGAGTGTCCGGAAGTTAAAAAAATCTTTTATGAAACCCTGCCTCCGGGGATGGAACTCAAACAAATTCTTGCTAAAGGAGCTATTTTTAAAGGTACTTTTCTTGATTTTTATCCTGACATCTATACCGCTGTAAGTGAAAAAAGTATGAATACCCTTGAAGATACTGGTCATATCTACAGGGGGGATTTTAAGCTTTATCTCCATAACCGCCTTATTCTGCTCGTACCCGAAGGCAATCCTGCAAATATCCGGACAGTCGAAGATCTTGGCCGTGATGATGTACGTATTTCTCAACCCGACCCTGTTAATGAGGACATTGCATTTTATATCAGAGATATGTACAGACAGGCAGGCGGAAACGACCTTGTAACAAGAATCATGGAAGAAAAACGGGCTGAAGGAACCGCAATTTTCACATTGGTTCATCATCGTGAAACCCCGTTACGGCTGTTCAAAAAAACTGTGGATGTCGGTCCGGTATGGGCAACCGAAGCATTTTCCGCCAAGGCATCCGGTATGAATTTCGAAGTTATCGAGCCTGGTGAAAATCTCGATCAGAGAAATAAAATCAATTATTATGCCTGCAGGCTGGAAAATGCCCCTAATCCTGAAAATGGGCAGAAATTTTTTGATTTCCTGTTTTCCGATACTTGTTGTGCAATTTATAAAAAATACGGATTTGTGACGATTCTGTGAAAAAGTCAGAGGAAACCACGCCATGAGAAAATTTTCATCCTACGGCCCTGTCGACAACAAATTGCACTATCATGCACCCAGGGCAGATCTGATTGATAGAGCGTACAATCATCTGACAGGTGGTGCAAACCCGGATAAAGGCGGTCATTATATCACTGTATGGGGACCAAGACAGACCGGAAAAACATGGATAATGCAGCAGGTTACAAGAAAAATCGAACAGATTGGTGATTTTGAAGCCTGCATTGTCAGCATGCAGTCTGCAAAAAATGAAACTACTGATATGGGAGTTCTGGATGTTTTTGTCAAAAAATTGAGACAATGGTTTGACAAGGATTTTCCTGATATTGATCGATGGACAAAAATAGCTGGATTGTTTGGTAAGAGATATTTTGAAAAGCCTCTGATACTCATAATTGATGAATTTGACGCACTCAACGAAAATTGTATCAATAAATTTGCGACTGAATTCAGAGATATTTATATCAGCAGGCAAAACCTCGCTAACAGACAAACCGAAAAAAATGAATGTATGATGTTGCACGGACTTGGGCTGATCGGTATCAGAAGTGTGCTTGGCATAGAAAATATTACGGGATCACCTTTCAATGTCCAGCGCAGCCTGAATTTACCCAATCTGATATTTTCCGAAGTTGAAAAATTGTTTGCATGGTATGAAAAAGAAAGAGGGCAGAAGATAGAACCCGATGTCATAAATCGACTGTTTTGCGAAACACGAGGACAGCCTGGATTGACCTGCTGGTTCGGGGAACTACTTACGGAAACTTTCAATAAAGACAAAGATATACCTGTCACTATGACTCATTTTGAGGGTATGTTCAAGATGGCAGTAAATGCACTGCCCAATAATAATATCTTGAATATTATCAGCAAAGCGAAACAAAAGCCTTATCGAAACGCTGTTCTGGATTTGTTTAAAACAGATCAAAAAACGGAATTCGCATTTGATGACTCCATCCTCAATTTTTTATTCACAAACGGGGTGATTGATACTGAAAAAGTCAAAGACAATCTTTATGTAAAATTTTCTTCTCCCTTTGTTCAGAAGCGGCTGTTCAATTATTTTTCCCGTGAACTGTTCGGATATGTGGGCAAGATAGTCGAGCCTTTCGAGAACCTTGAAGATACGATTACAAAAGAATATCTGAACATACCAAACCTGATGAAGCGATATCAGAAATATTTAAAAACAAACAGAGACTGGCTTTTAAAAGACGCTCCGAGAAGAAAAGACATGAGAATATTTGAGGCGGTTTATCATTTTAACCTGTACATGTATCTGCACCATTTTCTTGGGATAAAAAAAGCGAAAGTTTTTCCTGAATTTCCAACTGGTAATGGACAGGTAGACCTCATCATCAGGTACGCGGGGAGTCTTTACGCCATTGAACTCAAATCCTATACTGATGAAACCGGATATCATGAGGCACTGGATCAGGCCGCCAGATATGGAAAGCAACTGGGGCTTAAAGAAATTGCCCTTGTTTTTTTCGTGGAATATATTGACGAAGCCAACCGTGAAAAATATGAAAAAAATTATATGTGCAAAAAAAATGGTGTCATGGTGATCCCCATTTTTGTTGACACAGGAATTGATCCCTTATCATAAACTTTTCATTCTTGTGAGCATTTTTTTGTTGATGGCTATGGGATATTTGTAATGCGTAAGTTCATATGGCCTGTCCGTAAAAGGGATGAAAACCAGCATGAAACGTTTGGGTATTATACGCATTCTGGGCAGCCGTTTATAGAAAATACGCTTTGGCTTGATAAAGCCGGACAATGTAGTCTTCAAACTCTCGACAGCCTCTTTTACAGGCAGGGTGACGGAAAAAGCATTGGCGTCCGGCAGAGTATTTTCCGGTACTTCGGCAGACTGGTTTATTGTCATGAGATTTCCTAATCTGACGAACGAGTCAGGATCGAGCCTGAAAGCAGGGGACCAGAAATAGAATTTATCTTTTGTCATGTCCTCTGTAATCACTTTTGGCAGGTTTGCTGCTTTGACAAAATCTGCAACTGTATTGAGGATCATGCCTGAAACCTGCGCCCTGATTCTCCAGAAAGGCAGATAAGTCGTATCTTTTTTATTTCCCGGCACTATCAATGCGGAAACCCGTCGGGGCTGTAAAGTTTTCCCGCCTGCCCTCCAGGCTCTGTGGCAATTATTGCATAAAAAAGACAATAGCATTTCGTTTTCCAGTAAGATCCCATCCGCATTCGGGACAGATGGCAGGTGTGAATCCGATCCGCCAGTTGGACCTTCTTGGCGGATAACAGGCTACCTTCAAGTTTTCCGGCTTGACATCATCAGGCAAACTGTTTGTCGCAGGTTTGTTCAAGACAGCGTCATAGAGAACATCTTTTACATAAAAAGGAGCGTAAATTAATGACAGGCTCTCTCCGATAAAAGCCTGGTGAGCAGGGGGATCATCAAAGAAATGTAAAAAACGGGCTTTGAATATATCCATGACCTGGGGTTTTGGGATATTGGGCTTGATAAAATTGCCATCAGTTTCATCAGTTGCAAATTTCAGCTTCAATGTCTGAGACCGCAATCCGAGTGAAAAGGGAAATATATCTGATTTCATTGCCTGACAGGTTGAATCTACAAACCTTTTTACGATTTTATCTTTGGTACATGCCAGGTGAAATCCTCGGAAATGCCAATAAGGAAAATAGACGATGTCCGTGCCGTCTGGAGCTTTGTGCGGCAGGATATACCGAAAATAGCGATGCTGGAGCAGGCAGGAAGTGACCCGGCAATAATCGCATGTAAAAATGCGGTCGGTCTCTTCAAGCTCGGCCGGTGCCCCGCATTGGGGACACTGGTGCTCTATGATGAAATCAGAGCTTTTCACCGCACTTATTACAATACATTGAATCGTTTATATTTTCAGACCCGCACTTCGAGCAGAATTTTGCATTTTCTGAAACTTCTACCTTGTGGCCGCATCTGGAACAGAATTTTGCGTTTGGAGCAAGATTTTTACCGCAACTCCCGCATTGTTGAAAAACGACTTGCTGATGTCCGCATTCGGGGCAGAACTTGGAATCTTCCGGGATATTTTTCCGGCATTCGGGGCAAACGGAAAGAGCCTGGCTTGTTTTCTCCTGATTTTGAGAATTATTGTCCATCAGCCGGGAAAACATGGCAGGCACCATCAGACCCACTCCCGTGCCGGCAGCTCCGTCAGATTCAGCGGCCTTTTCTATGGCCATAGCAGCCTTCATCTTCATGAGTTTATCCATATCTTTGAAGACTTCCATGCGGCTGCGGTCGTCTATTGCCTGCTGAACTTCCGGCGGCGGGGTGACAGAATTGATGTACAAGTGGGGCAGGCCCAGGCCAAAGTGGTTGAAATCTTTTTGAAGCCTTTTTGAAAGCCCTTCGGAAAGTTCATCATATTTTGATGGCAGACTAAATATGGTATCAATAGTTTCGCCCATATAATCGTTGAATCTGGAAACTATCACACGGTTGAGATAATCTTCGATTTCCCCGGTTTCGTACATGCCCTTGGTTCCCACAAGGCTGTTGATGAAAAGAATTGGCTGGAGTACCCGAAGGTTGAACATACCAAATGCCCTGAGCCGGATCAGTCCGAGTTCCGAATCCTTGAAGGCTACAGGATCTCTTGTTCCCCATTTGAGATTGGTGAATATCTTCATGCTGACGATATAGACCTCTGCCCTTAATGGGCTTTTCATGCCCCAGGGCATGCTCAAAAGTTTTGTCAAAATGGGAATATTTGCTGTTTTCAGAGTATGCCGCCCCGGCCCGAAGGCTCCTACCGCCTTGCCCTGATAAAAAAAGACACCTGCCTGATTTTCACGTATGGTCAATTGCGCCCCGTATTTTATTTCACCGGAACCTTTTTCCGGTAAACGCCGAACCAGTTCCTGGCTGGTTTGATCCATCCATTCCAGCACTTCCAGAAAAACCGCATTGTCAGAACCCATATGATAAACTCCCTGCTTTGTTTTTTTGCTCATCTGCAAAAATTAAGATTCTACAAATCAAGCTGCTCGGAATCAAGCCTTTTTTGAGCGTAAGTATGATAAATCCCGGCTTGTTTGAACAAATCATAGATATCTGGATCAATATGTCCGTCATTTTTCATTTTGTCGAGAATATTCATGGCTCTGGAAAGAGACATTTTTTTCTTGTAAGGCCGATCCTTTGCTGTCAGAGCCTCGAAAATATCAGCAATTGCCATGATCCTGGATTGCAGGGGCAGATTATCTCCGGCAAGCCCTCTGGGATACCCTGAACCATCTGGATGTTCGTGGTGTCCTGCCGCATATTCTGGAACCCTGGCAAGTTTTTGATGAAACGGCAGTTGTTCAAGAATCTTGAAAGTCATATTAGCATGTTCTTTTATGGTATCCCGCTCCCTGGAGCTTAAATTTCCCTTTCTTATGCAAAGACATTCGACTTCGTCGCTTTTCAGGAAAGGATGAGAGATTCCGTCAATATCGAAAGTTTTTTCTGCTATAGCCTTTATTCTCTCGACATCGGCTTCGACCATATATTCCCTGCTCTGATTGCTTTTATTAATGAATTCAAGATCATCTTTTATAATTTTGAGAACACAGGAAAGTTCGTTTTCCATTCTGAGCACAGATTCCTGAACAGAAAGTTGAGCTTGTTGTTTTGTTGGTTGTTGTTTTGTTGATTGTTCTCCAATTGGCTGCCCGATCAGGTCGATTTTCTTCTTGAGATATTCGTTTTCAAGGTTTTTTTCTATCAGGTTAAACCGGGTTTTTATAAGGGGCATCCGGTCGAATATGCCCTCAAGCTTGCTTGTTTTGTTTACTATATACTCCGGTGTAGCAATTTTTCCAACATCATGCATCCAGGCAGCCAGTCTCAGTTCTTCCATCTCCTGTTCATTTATG
>JAUCGE010000020.1 GCA_030377965.1 Desulfobacterales bacterium HSG16 | reverse complement strand
CAACCATGTATTGAAATGGGTCAGATTGCAATTTAAGCATTTTCAGCCCTCCCTGATTTTTTACCTAACTTTTTACCTGGCTCTATGCTTTTATCATCGTCTTTACCTAACTTTTTACCTGTCTCTAGGCTTTGATCATTATGTATTTTTTGGAAAAACAAGCAACTTTTTGAGATTTTACACAATTATTATATCTTGTTATTTAAGTTGGTTAAGAAAAATATTTTTCTCAAAGTCAATGGCTATCGGTCTTTACGATCATTTTTGCAAGAAAACGTATAGACCGTAAGGTGTTAAAGCGAATTTGAAAAATTTGGCGCAACATTTAAGAGATACAATGGGGTAATGCGTTTTTTCAGAGTACCTTAATCCATTTTGGATTAACTGAAGGAGTATTGGTTATTGATGAAACTGACAGAAGCCGTTCCAAATCAACAAAGCGTATTTACAAGGCTCACAAGCAAAAAGATAAGGCAACAGGTGGATATGTTAACGGGCAGACAATAGTTTTGCTTTTACTGGTTACCGATATTGTCACCATACCTGTTGGCTTTATTTTTTACCAGCCTGATCCGGCATTGTCTGCCTGGAACAAAGAAGAGGCCAGGTTAAAAGATGCAGGTGTATCCAAAAAAAACAGACCGCCAAAACCTATGCGTAATCCTGATTATCCAACAAAACTTGAGTTAGCTTTACAATTGCTGTCTGATTTTGCAAAAAATCATAGCGAAATAAAGGTAACGGCAATTTTGGCTGATGCTTTATATGGTAAAGGGGAGTTTATGGATGAAGCGTCTTCAATGTTTGAAGGAATTCAAACTATCAGCCAGTTACACAAAAACCAGAACATTTTTTATAAAGGCAAAAAAAAGAGTTTAGAGGACTATTTTAATGTAACTAACCTAGGTGTACAGACATTTATAATTGTAAGGGGCGGTGAAGAAATTCATGTGACAATGAGCTGTGCCAGATTAAAAGTTGATGCACACGATAAAAAACGTTTTGTTATTGCTTTGAAATATGAGGGTGAAGAAGAATATCGTTATTTAGTAGCCACTGATATGGGTTGGCGTGGAATTGATATTGCACGGGCATATACCTTGAGATGGCTTGTAGAGGTTTTCTTTGAGGACTGGAAGCTTTATGAAGGCTGGGGAAGAGAGGCCAGACAATTTGATGAAGAAGGATCTGTCCGTGGATTGATCCTGAGTCTGTTGTTAGACTTTGCTTTACTCCTTCATCCGGAGCAGACGGCCCGCCTGGAAAACAAACTGCCCGCTTATACCGTTGGCAGCCTGCAAAGACTGGCTCAAGTGGAAAGCCTGCTGGATTTTATCAAGTCAATATTGCAGGATGAAAATCCTGCTAAAAAGCTCAAAGAATTGGCAAAGCTTGTCAAAAATGTTTTTAAATTGATTCCGTCAAGCAAACATATGGTGGGAAGGGACTTGGGGAGATTACAGCCTACTCCTGCGCTGCAATATAAAATGTAATGGCTATTTTTTTCAATAAACCTGAATTGTGTTGTCAAGCTTTAAAAACTTGATAGTCGAGTAACAGATGAAGGCAAGTTGCGGCAAATTCTCATCAACCTGTTGGGAAGCGCCTTGAAATTCACGGAAAAAGGCAGTATAACCTTGAGGATAGAGGGTGCAGAGAAAACGCTACATGTCGATGAATCCGAACCTGTCCGGCTATATTTTGAAATTGAGGACACAGGTTCAGGAATTCCACCAGAAGACCTGGAATTCATTTTCGAGGCTTTTAATCAGTCCCGGGATTTTAAGCTTAAACGAGAAGGAACCGGGCTTGAACTGACTATCAGCCGCGAGCTTGTCAGGCTGATGGGCGGCAATATAAGCGTAAGCAGCCAGGTCGGAGCAGGTACGAAATTCAAGTTCGCAATAAAGACGAAGCTCTGGCAAGAATTTCAGCTCATGTGAATATCAGGATGCTCCGAAAGGAGGTTGAAGAGAACAATAAGATGCTGGAGCAGCGAGTTTTAGAACGAACTGCTGAACTGGCAATGAGTTATGAGGAAAAAATTCAATTGCAAAGACAGGTGCAGCAGTCCCAGAAAATGGAAGCCATCGGAACTTTAGCCGGGGGAATAGCCCACGATTTCAATAATATTCTTTTCAGTATGTATGGCTACCTGGAACTTATTCTCGATAAAGCACCTGAAGAGAGTAAAACTCATGACTGGACAAAAAACGTTCTTCGCGAGGTCAAACGTGCTACATCACTTGTGGATCAGATTCTCACATTCAGTCGTCAGACTCGAAAAGATGTCATGCCAATGAATGTACAGTATATTCTTAGTGAAGTATTGAAGTTTACCTGTGCAACTCTGCCTGCCAGAATCACAATTTGCCAGAAGATCAATAAAAAATGCGGAGCTATCATGGCCGACCCTGTGCAGATTCATCAAATTGCCATGAACCTTATAGTCAACGCATATCATGCAATGGAGAATTCGGTGGGTGAACTGACAGTCAAACTCGGAGAAATCCATATGGATCAAAAAAAATCGGCAGAAATGGGATTGGATTCCGGCGAATATGTCTGCCTCACAGTAGAGGATACCGGTATCGGGATGGATGGCCGGACAAAAGCACGAATTTTTGACCCGTATTTTACCACCAAAAAAAAGGGTACGGGGCTGGGCCTTTCCGTTATTCATGGAATTGTCAAAAATTATGGTGGCGGCATTGATGTACACAGCGAACCGGGTAAGGGCAGTAAATTCCAGGTATATTTCCCAAGAATAATGGAGAAAAAAAATATTCAACAACCGGAAGACATCGGACAAGTTCCGACAGGATACGAAAAAATTCTTCTGATTGATAATGAGAAGGAAATAGTCAATACAATATTGAACTTATTGAAAAAACTTGGTTATCAGGTTTTCGCTCAGACCAGCAGCGTATAAGCACTTGAAATTTTTCATGCAGATCCGGGTAAGTTCGATCTGGTCTTCACCGATCTGGCCATGCCGAATCTTACCGGAATCATGTTAAGCCAGAAACTGCTGGAAATCAGGCCGGACATCCCGATTATTCTATGTACCGGATTCAGCGATGATATGGATGAACAATCGGCAAAGAGCATTGGTATCAAAGCATTTGTCAAAAAAACCATTTTCAGGAACTCACTGGCTAAAATCATTAGAAAAGTACTTGATGGAGAATAGTATGTCCAAAGTAGAAATTCGTAAAGCGACAATAGAAGATTCATCTTTAATATTAGGGTTCATAAAAGAGCTGGCAATCTATGAAAAAGCGGAAGATGAAGTGCTTGCCGACGAGTCGGATATCAGAACCTCACTGTTCAACAAAGACTCAACAACAAAAGCCCTGATATGCAGCATCAACAAAGTCCCCATAGGTTTTGCTGTCTATTTTTTTAATTACTCAACATGGCTCGGCAGACATGGATTATACCTTGAAGATTTATACATTTCCCCGGAGCATAGAGGTTCTGGAGCAGGCAGGGCAATCTTGAAGCATCTGGCCCAAATTGCTGTATCTAAAGGCTGCGGTCGATTTGAATGGAGTGTCCTTGACTGGAATGAACCGGCAATACAGTTTTATCTCGCAATTGGTGCAAAACCTCAAAATGAATGGGTCATCTACCGGCTGACAGGTGATGATCTTGAGCGTTTTGCTGATTCAAAATAAGTACCTGTGCATAAATTCCGTGACATTTTTCCGCAAGGTGGGCAAAAAACCGCTGCGCTCTATTTTTGCACTCCTTTAGAAATGCGTAACGCTGCCCACCAGCTAATCATCTCTTTCCGTGAGCTTTCAAAAACTTGATGAAAGGATCGAAAAGTTCTTTATAATCGGCCATTCCTTTTTTTATTATAATGCTGAATCTGCCCACATTTTTGTCGTTGATCACAAGATTGGCACTGCATGCAAGGGCTTCGAGATCATAAAGAGTATTGAAATCAGGCCCGATCAATGTGTAATGCATATATCGGCGTTTGGACATGGGCAAGTTTCTGATATGATTGTGAAGTTCTGATTCATTCAAGGGTTTGCCTTCAAAATCCGGATGAAAAACCATTGCCTCGAAATCCTTGAACCTCATACTGTCGAGGATCTCTGTAACATCTTTCGGCTTGAATAACTGATAGTTCATATCCTCTGCCATAACCTTTGAGACAATTTCCTTTGCCTTGCCTTCCGGCATCATGATCACTGCGGTCGGCACATCCTCAATTACAGATTTTTCGTCCATGGAACCGCTTTCGAGCCAAGTGATATCAGGGGCTTTTGGAGGATCAGGAGGCGGGTTTACCGGTTTTGGAACGCTCTCATCTTTAGCTTTTGGTTTCTCAGCTTTTGGCTTTTCTGCTTGTTTTTTTGGAGTCGGGGCAGCCTCCTTTGTCGGGGCTTTTTTTGCAGGATCAGCGCCCTTTCCTCCCTTTAGTTCGATATTTTTCTTGCAGACCGGACATTTGAATTTAATGGATTTATCCGGTGTCAGCTTTGAATAGGCTGCTTTTAACTTGGTTTTGTGGGCATCGCTCAGTTTGATATCTTTTTTACAATGAGGACATTTCGAGATCATCAAGTACTCCGTTTTTCGGTTTATTTTTTTTCACTGGACACAGAAAACTATTTTTTTTCTTCTTCTTCTTCTCCTCCCCAGTCAACAGACAATCCCTGGATATCGGAAGTATCTTCTCCTCTTTCCCGCTTAATCATATCCAATGCCTTGCTGATTGCGTTTTTACGGGTACAATAGGCAAAAGCTGTCTCTTCCGAGATCTTGTCTTCGTTGAACAAACTCAGGACATGTTGATCAAAGGTCTGCATTCCGAATGCCTGTCCGAGTCCGATTACTTCATAAAAAGTTTTTCCCTCTGACTCGCCGTTTTCGATGATGTCCTTGATCCTGAGATTCATTCCCATAATTTCGATGGCCGCTACCCTGCCGCCCCCGAGCTTTGGCAAAAGGCGCTGGCAGACAATATAGCGAATGGTATCCACAAGACGGAGGCGAACCTGATCCTGTTCTGCCTGTTCGAACATGCCGAGAATACGGTTTATGGTCTGCCCTGCATCCACTGTATGGAGGGTGCTGACCACAAGATGGCCTGTCTCGGCTGCTGACAAGCCGATTTCCAGTGTTTCACGGTCTCTCATTTCACCGACGAGTATGACCTTTGGAGCCTGTCTCAGTGCTGCCCTTAGTCCTGATGAGAATGAATCGTAATCATTACCCAGTTCACGCTGGTTGAAGGTCGCTTTCTTATGTGGATGAACAAATTCCACAGGATCTTCGAGTGTCACGATGTGTTCGGGTTTATCTTCGTTCATTTTATTCAGAAGGGCTGCAAGGGTGGTCGATTTACCTGAACCCGTGGAACCGGTAATAAGAACGAGGCCATTTTTTTCTTCTGCCATCTTGTTGAAAATCGGAGGAAGATTCAATTGCTGAATAGTGGGAATTTCGGTTGCAAGCTTTCTGAGTATCGTTGACAGGTTGTTCTTCTGAAAAAAAATATTCACCCTGAACCTTGCCTTACGGCCCAGCCAATATGACTGATCACAGGAACCAGCCCTTGCCAGATCGTCGAGTAGCCTTTTGTCACCGCTTATGAGATTTAATGCAAAGACTTCCGCCTGGAAAGGCGTCAATTCTTCCACTGGCGGTTCCACCGGTACAGGAACTAGTTTTCCAGCGGATTCGACCTGTAACGCCCTGCCCACGGTGACATTCAGATCTGAGACGCTGCCGTAGGTTTCGAGCATAGACGTAATCCAGTAATCGATTTCAGGCTGTTTCATTTGTGACCCCCTTTTTTCAGTGTATCAGGTTGCAATTCTGATTGACATCTTGTGCTTAAAAACGGCTTTTGCGTCATATTATCACACAGAACAACATCCGGATAAGGTCGGATTGATCATTGCCTGCAGACGTTTTTCTTTCTATCTTATGAATCAAACAAACAATGATTACGCAAGAGTTTTTTTTGCATGTACGCCCAAAATTATGCTTATCTTTTTGCTCCTTGACCTTGAAATTTGCATCTGATATCGATTTGAATCAGGCGTGCAGGACGCATAAGATAAAAAAGGCATTCCTTTTTTGGGGTATAATAAACAAAATTCACATCAGACTGGAGCAGACATGAAACCTGTGGAAAAATTGAGACAATTGCTTTTGGGACCGGACATTTTGATGGTACCGGGATGTTATGATGCCCTTTCTGCAAAACTCATCGAAAAAGCCGGATTTCAGGCTGCATTCATGGGGGGGTTCTCGGTTTCAGCATCACGCCTCGCCCTGCCCGACACAGGACTTATCTCCTATGGAGAAATGGTTGACCAAGGCAGAAATATCTGCAGTGCCGTTTCTATCCCCATATTCGGCGATGGAGATACTGGCTATGGTAATGCCGTAAACGTCAAAAGAACTGTCGAAGGTTATGCCAGCGCGGGATTCGCATGTGTCATGATCGAAGACCAGGTCTGGCCTAAAAGATGCGGTCATACAAAAGGAAAATTGACTGTTGACAGAGCTGAGGCGTTTGCAAGAATTCAGGCAGCTGTAGATGCAAGAGAAGGCGGGGCAGATATTATGATCATGGCCAGAACCGACGCTAATGCCACCATAGGTTTTAAAGAAGCTGTATTACGTGCGCGAACATTTGCAGAAATGGGGGCGGATGTTACATTTCTTGAAGCGCCTGAAACCATTGATGAAATGAAGGAATATTGCGACAAAGTGCCGGGATTAAAAATGGCCAATATGCTTGAGCAGGGCAAAACTCCCGTGCTTTCTCCATCCATATTGTCGAATATCGGCTTCAATATAGCGGCCTATCCGCTCACTTTGTTACTTGCCAGCGTAAATGCTGTTGAAAAGGCACTTGACGGGCTTTTGCGAAATGAAGCAGCAGAAAATACTGCCACGTTCTCCCATCTCAAAGACATTGTCGGTTTCCCCGAATATTATGAAACAGAGAAAAAATATGAATGAAAATATGCTGAATTATCGAGCTGGAATTTTTTATTTAAAAAAGTGCATATAAGTACCTGATCATATATTATGTAACAATCTGTAGAGGCAATCCGTAGGGGTAATCCGTAGGGGTAATCTGTAGGGGCAATCCCTTGTGGTTGCCCTTTGCTGAAAATACAAAATGTTCCGTTTTCAAGCAGGGCAACCACAAGCAGGGCAACCACAAGGGATTGCCCCTACGAAAATATTAAAAAATTATTGGTCGGTACTTAAAGATAAAAATTGATTTAACCTTATGATTGATATAAGTTATCAGATTATCGAACTTTTTTTATAAAAAGAAAGAACTGAACACATGCTGACAGAACTTGCAGGACAAATTGAGAGGATCACATATGCCAACGAGGAAAACGGCTTTACCATTGCCAAGCTGAAAGTTTACGGGCAGCGGGATCTTGTCACCATAGTCGGCAATATCATGTCTCCTGCGCCTGGAGAAATCATGAAGCTGAAAGGTGAATGGGCCAATCACCCCAAATTCGGCGAGCAATTCAAAGTAGTTTATTATCGCACGGCAGTACCTGCAACGGTTTACGGAATTCAGAAATACCTGGGATCTGGCCTGATCAAGGGAATCGGGCCCAAAATGGCAAAACGGATTGTCAAGGCGTTCGGTAAGAAAACTCTGGATGTCATAGAAGAAAATGCCGAAAGCCTCGCTGATGTGGATGGAATCGGGAAAAAGCGGATACACATGATCAAGAAAGCCTGGGACGAGCAGAAAGAAATCCGGGAGGTAATGCTCTTTCTCCAGTCTCATGGGGTCAGTTCGGGATATGCCTCAAAAATTTATAAGCATTACGGTAACGAAGCTATAAGCGTTGTAAGGGAAAATCCTTATCGGCTGGCTATGGATATTTTTGGAATCGGATTTATTACTGCCGACAATATAGCGCAAAAACTCGGATTTGAAAAAGAATCGAGTCTGCGGGCCAGCGCCGGTGTTTTATATGTTCTGCATAGTTTGTCTGATCAGGGCCATGTTTTTTATCCATATGAGCCTCTTCTGGCAGAATGTGCTAAAATTCTCGAAATCGGTAATGAGATCATAGCAAAGGCTGTGGCCGGACTGGTTCCGGAAAAAAGAATCGTAATCGAAGATTTGAATCAAAGCATTGACGAATACAGAGAGAATAACAAGGCCGTTTATCTTTCTAAATTTCACCTTTGCGAAACCAGGGTCTCAGAGCGGATAATTCATTTGTCTACTGCTCCCAAGTCTGTCCGGAGCATTGATACTGAAAAAGCCCTGACCTGGGTTCAGCGGCAACTGGCCATAGAATTATCTTCAAATCAATTGGAGGCTGTCAGATCTGCTGTAACAAACAAAGTCCTGGTAATAACTGGTGGGCCTGGAACCGGTAAAACCACCATCATCAACGGAATTTTAAAAATCTTTTCCCGCTTACAGACCAAAATTTTACTGGCCGCGCCAACAGGCCGGGCCGCAAAACGGATGAGTGAAGCATGCAATCATCCGGCAAAAACCATTCATCGCTTGTTAGAATACAGCCTTGCTAACGGCGGTTTTCAAAAAAACTATGAAAAACCTCTCAACTGCGATCTGCTGGTTATAGACGAAGCTTCCATGATCGACACGGTATTGGCCCATCATCTGTTGAAAGCAGTACCTGCCGGTGCCACGCTTATCCTTGTGGGGGATGTCAATCAGCTGCCTTCGGTGGGTGCTGGAAATGTGTTGAAGGACATAATAGCTTCAGGCGCTATTCCTGTGGCCCGGCTTACAGAAATATTTCGGCAGGCAAAATCAAGCAGGATTATAGTCAATGCACATAAAATCAATCAGGGCTTTATCCCGACCTTTGAAACTGATGTTATGGGAAACGACTGTTTTTTCATCGAACAGAAAGATCCCGACTCCATACCAAACCTTATGGTAAAGCTGGTAAAGGAACGAATCCCTGCTCGTTTCGGATTCGATCCGTTCAAAGATATCCAGGTTCTGACTCCTATGCATAAAGGCTCTGCCGGGGCAGGCAACTTGAACACAGTTTTACAGCAGGCCCTTAACCCGGATGCAGCACAGATAGTTCGGGGCAGCCGCATATTCAAAGTCGGAGATAAGGTCATGCAGACCAGAAACAATTATGACAAGGATGTGTACAATGGCGATATAGGCAGGATTGCCAGGATACGAGCCGAAGATCAGGAGATCGACATTGACTTTGACAACCGGGATGTGACCTACGATTATGCTGAACTTGATGAAATAATTCTTGCCTATGCAGTATCCGTGCATAAATCCCAGGGTTCTGAGTATCCTGCCGTGGTTTTCCCGGTGCTGATACAGCACTACATGCTTTTACAGCGAAACCTTATTTATACGGCCCTGACAAGAGGCAGAAAACTCGTGGTGATGGTGGGAACCCGCAGAGCCCTTGCCATCGGAGTAAAAAACGATAAAACTTTAAAAAGGTGTACATATCTGGAACAAAGACTCAAAAATAGAGGCAGCTTCCAGCTATAAATTATTATCCACAGACATCTGCTCAATAATCTTTACTGCTTTTTCATATTCATAATCAGATATACAGGAAACGAGTCGATCCATATCCGGATGGTTGATCCGGCGAGCAAATTTATCTGTTTGTTTTTCAATATCAACCGGATCTGACTTTTCAAGAGTTGCGAACATATCTTTAAATACTGACTTCATCTCGTCGGGTGTAAGCATCGAACCAGGCAGATCCAGATCACCAGGCGGATCCAGATCATCAGAAGGACGAGGCGCAGACGAATGATCTTCAAGATGATCCAATACGGATAACACCAGGGTGAGAGCCTCTTTGACACCTTCTATCTGTGACTGCACAGTCTGCGTTTCAACCGCTCCTTTCAGGATAGATGTTTCCAGATCTGCGGCTGCTGCATAAAGCTTTGATGCTCCGATGTTACCAGAACTTCCTTTTAACTTGTGCATGAAGGCTTTAAGCCATTCCCATTTTTTATATTCAAGCGCCTTATCGATTTTCGATACTGTATTAAAATTGTCTTTACAAAATCGAATGAGGATTTCATGAAAATCAGTCTCGCTCATGCACATACGTTCAAGGACTTCTTTGACATCTATACCAGGCAGATCCATGAGCAGAGGACTTGAAATCGACGATTTCCCGGAATCATTTTCTGGCATCGATGACCGAATAAATCTGTTCATCACATAAAAAAGCATTTTCTGATTGATGGGCTTGCTCACATATCCGTCCATACCTGCATCAAGACATTTTGTTTTATCCCCCTTCAGGGCGTGAGCTGTCATGGCAATGATGGGAATATTTTTAAAACCAGGTCTGTTTTTGATTATGCGAGTAGCTTCGTAACCGTCCATTTTCGGCATCTGTATGTCCATCAGAATACAGTCATATGAAGATTTTTCCACAGCTTCCACAGCTTCTATGCCATTTTTAACTATATCAAGTACAGCACCAGTGGATTTCAATATGGCCACCATGATTTCTCGATTCGTAGCATTATCTTCCGCAAGAAGAATCTTCAGCCCTTTATAAACGTTGTCAGATTTGAATGGGATGCTTTCTTTATCTGTTTTTCGGCTTTTACCCTTCCAGGCATCCATACCGAAAATATCCATAATTGTTTCGAACAAAAGACTTGGAGATACAGGTTTGTGCAAAAATGCGTTTATCCCGGCTTTTTGTGCATACTGTTTTTCATTTTCGCTTCCGAAAGCGGTCATCATTATTATGGGAATATCCAGATTCATATCGTTTCTGATTTTATAAGCCACATGGATACCATCCATGTTTGGCATGAGCCAGTCCATAAGAATCCACTTGAATTCGGGCTTTGCTGTCTTCTGCTGTTTCAAAATCCTGATAGCATCTTCACCAAAAGCAGCGGTTTTCACAACATGACCGAAAGATTCCAGTTGATTTTTCATAACTATCCGGCTTTCATGGCAATCATCTACAAGCAAAACGCTTGTTCCTTTTAAGCCTTCGGGCAGATCCAGAGAAACATCATCGCATTGCTGGTAACCGAATTTTACTGTGAAGAAAAAGGTACTCCCTCTGCCTGGTTCGCTCTTTGCAGAAATCTCACCTCCCATCAGATCAACCAGCAGCTTGCATATGGACAATCCAAGGCCGGTTCCACCGTATTTTCTGGTAGTGGATGCATCTGCCTGTGTAAAAGGGTCGAACAGACGGGCCAGTCGATCAGGTTCAATTCCCAGCCCTGTATCTCTGATAAAAAATTTTAAAAGCACCTGATCGGATGTTTTCTCTTCCCAGCGCACACCCAGCACAATAATGCCTTCCTCCGTGAATTTAATGGCATTACTGATAAGATTGGCCAGAATCTGCTGAACACGCAGAGGATCTCCGATCAACAATCTTGGAGTGTCATTTTTTATATCGACCAGCAATTCGACATTTCCGTGCCGTATCTTGCCGCAAACTATCTCTACAACATTGCTTATCACCTGCTCCAGTTCAAATGGCTGGATTTCAAGCTCCATTTTTCCAGCCTCTATTTTGGAAAAATCAAGGATATCATTGATAAGTCCGAGCAAAGTGTATGCAGAGGAATATATGATATTAAAATATCTTTCGACCTGCGGGGAACAATCTTCATTTTTGACCAGGTCGGCTGCTGCTATAACTCCGTTCAAGGGTGTGCGTATCTCATGGCTCATGTTGGCCAGAAAATCGCTTTTTGCATGGGTGGCGGCTTCAGCAGCTTCTTTTGCCTTTTGAAGTTCATCATTTGCTTTTTCAAGCTCCAGCGTCCGATCTTGAACCCTTTTTTCAAGTTCGTCATTAGCTGTCCTAAGTGCTTTTTCAGCAGTTTTACGTTTTGTAATATCATTAAAAATGACAATTCCGGCCATGATGTCACCGGCCTCATTACGAATCGGAGCGGCATTTGCAGATACCCATCCTTGATCGCCTGACATCTTGCGGATAATCAATTCCACATTCTGAGACACTTCTCCATAAGATATAGCGCGTGAAATCGGAAGATCCCGCTGCCTGCATATCCGCCCGTCCGGATAAAATGTAACCCAGTTTTTTGATCTCTGGCCAATATCCACTGCATTCTTTTCGCTTTTTCTTTCACCCCAGATATGAAAAGCCGCTGAATTGGCGATTCTTACCCTGACATTCGGAGCATCCGCAACTATGATACCGGAAGAAGACTGTTCTATGGCAGCGGTTAAAAGAGCCTGGGTCTCTGCCAGTTTTTTTTCAGCTTTTTTGCGCTCACTGACTTCATTCTGCAATTGTTCTGTTCGCGTGGATATCTGATATAACATCGCATTGACTTCATTGATAATCGCATTGATATCCTGCTGTGGAACAGGGGAAAGGGGATGCTGATAATCTCCCTGTGCAATGGATCGGATGCCTTTTATGAACCGCTCGATAGGTTTGTTAAGCAGAAATCTCATGATAAGGTGGGTTCCTGCAAATATCATGAAAATGACTGTTAAGCTGATTGTGATAATGCTTTTGATCAGGGTTTGCTGGGCTTTTATTATTTTCAAATTCGTAAAAAGCAGTTCAACAGAACCTATCTTCAGACTACGCCTCTTTACAATTTTCTTCCGATATATAAGTGTGGAAGGGTTCGGCGGGAAATTATCGTAAATCGGAGGATCAAGAACTTTGGTTTTGACACGGATGGCAATCAAAGATTCTGAATTAAGATACGCTGCTGAAATCTGCCTCATCATGGTATAATCCATATTCCACATGGGCAGAACTATAACTTTGGCAAATTCATTGGAAATGCTGTCAGCCAGAACATCGAGCCTTTTTTCCGCAGTTTTTGCAGAGGTTATATAATAAATAATACTCTGAACAGTTATCACGGCAACAAGCGCCATGATCAATCCTATGATAAGATCTCTGGCAAGAGTCCGTTTTCGATATCTGGCGACAAAATTCTGCATAAGCCATTTTTCCCCGGTTGTTTTTTATGGGCCAGGATACCTTCTTTGTGCATCCATTTAAAAACAGGATAAACACAGAATATACTCTTTTTCAACATCTGCGTTTTTATTTGAGATGCTTCATGCAGATATTTCAACCAATAAAAAAATTCAATTATTGAAAAAACAAGGGATTATGGCAGGCGCTACGGGTTGCTTATCGGGTTGATGGTTTTAAGTACGGCTTTTGCCTTCTGGTTGCCGAATTTGGCAGCGGCCTTCAAATCATCAAGGGCCTGTGCATAGTTGTTCAGTTTATGAAATATGATACCCCGGCAATAATAGGCGTGGTCTGCTCTCGGATTTACGTCTATTGCAAGGGTGAACAAGCGGATGGCTTTGTCATAATTACCCAGATGGTACAGATCATATCCTTCTTTTAACCATTTGCGTTCATTTTTCTTATGGGCATTGTTCAAAGATTTTTTCAGTTCATAGCCGCAGTGATTACAGATTTCAAGCCTGGGGAAAACTTTTTCCGCACACTGAGGGCAGGTATTCATATGAATCTGGATCTGCTCATCTTCTCTTTCGCGCACCTTTTTTTTCACAGTAGCCTTATACTTGACCATGATTCTTTCTAAAAACCGGGAAAAGGCTTTTTCATCCATCCTGTATATCTCAATCTGATGATTGATTTCCTGCTGAACGATTTTCTGGTTTTCCACATGATCTGGTAAAATCAGAGAAAAGTCGGCAAGAAGCTCAATAATCTGCCCGTATTTATCCAGTTGAAGATTTTGTATGGCAGCAGAGGGAGCCATCTCATTTTTAATGTTTTCTATTTTGAAATAATCCAGGGCATTTTTTATCAATGTACGTGTACCGTCTCTGATGGTTTTTTCAAGAGTGGTGGTGTCATGATCCTTTTTCAGGCGGCCTATGGTAAGTGTGTATTTTTTCGTGACATCTTTGATCATATCCTCATGTTTATCCTTCATATCTTTTCTGGCCAGGGTAAAAACCACGTAAAGAAACAGAAGATTGACACCTGCTATGGTGGCAAAGGATATATTTTTGTTCGTCACATCAAATACGGCATAGGCCGAAATCCCAATTCCGAGCAATCCAAAAAAAATCAGGTTTATAAAAGCTTGCATTTTTATATCTCCAGCAGCGTTTGCGCTTTTTAATATTTTGTTTTTTTTCCAGCGCAATTAAGTTATTTCATAAAGCAATAAAATAAATCAATGGGTGAGAAAAAGTATTCAAGGGTAGAAAAAACCTACTACGTATTTGTTGCAGAATAAAAGCTCTGTATGTTTGCAGGCAAAAGGGTTTTATGATATCCCACATTGCAGGCATTGATAAATACAGATAAAATCGAATTAAAGGAGTTTTGTGACTATGAAATATTTTATCACAGGCGGGTGCGGATTCATAGGCTCTCATATAGCCGAAGAGCTGATCAGCAGGGGAGATGAAGTAGTTATTTATGATAATCTTTCCACAGGTTATAAACACAATATCGAACATATAAATGGCAATTGCTCCTTTATTCAGGGAGATATCCAAGATCTTCCCCTGATGTCAGAAGCGATGAAAGGAGCAGATTATGTTTTTCATGAAGCAGCTATGGTTTCAGTTTTCGAATCCATTGAGCGCCCTGAAGATAACAACAGTATAAATGTCACAGGCACATTGAATGTGCTGCTTGCAGCCAGAGAAAATAATGTAAAAAGAGCAGTTCTTGCCAGTTCGGCAGCCATATATGGTAATGATCCGGCTCTCCCGAAAACGGAACTCATGCTTCCCGTTCCAGAATCACCCTATGCAATGTCAAAAATAGCGGGTGAACACTATATGCGGGTTTTTGCCAGGCTGTACAATGTAGAAACTGTTGTCTTGAGATATTTTAACGTTTTCGGCCCGCGGCAGGATTCCTCATCCATGTATTCGGGCGTTATCTCAAAATTTCATGAAACGCTTTTAAACAGAACTTCCCCGATCATATACGGAGATGGCAGGCAATCCAGGGATTTTGTGTATGTCAAAGATGTTGTAAGAGCCAACCTCATGGCTATGGAATCTGATCAGGTCGGCAAAGGCGAAGTCTTTAATATCGCGACAGGTAAGGCAAAAAATCTCCTGGATCTGTTTGATACAATGAATCGGGTACTTGCCACAGACATCAAGCCCATACATAAGAAAGTTCGGTCTGGAGATATCCGCCATTCTCTGGCATCCGCTGACAAGGCAAAAGCTCTTTTAGGCTGGGAGCCTGAATATTCTTTTGAAAACGGGTTGTCTGAATTTATCAGGCAGTCTGAGAAAAAATAAAATTTCTGAATCAGGATTTGCAGGATTAAAGGATTTTGCAGGATTTTCTCGTTCCCACGTTCCGCGTGGGAACGCAGTATGACCGCTCTGCGTCCAATTTTATCTTGTCAGAGCATTATAAATACCAAGAAGCTTGTCTGGAAGATCTCGTACATCGGATATTACGTTGTGATTAGTTCCGTACAGATCGTCCAGCCTCAAATCGGGTGCTACATTGACTGTAATAGCCCTTGAATGAATATTTGCAGACCGCGCTTCGGCAATAGACTTTCGAGTGTCGGCAATGGCGTATTCCTGTTTATAACCCGAATCATTTGGAAAGCCATCACCTAAAATGATCAGAAGTTTTACTCTTGCATCCACGGTTTTCAAGATGGCTGTGGCATGACGGATGGCAGCTCCCATCCGGGTGCTGCGCTGTGGAGCCATAGCCCCGATCCGCTCTTTTACACTGTGATTGAGAGGATCATCAAAATCCTTTACCTTAAAATAATCGACCCCAAGCCTGCCTGTCCCTGAAAACCCGGCAATTGCAAACCTGTCTCCAACAACATTTAAAGCCTCGCTGAACAATACAATGGCTTCTTTTTCCACATCCAGTACTCTGGTGTCTGATTTGCCCACCCTGCTTGTCGTGGATCGTGACAAATCGACCAGCAGGAGAACTGCAACATCCCTCTGCTGCTTCATACGCTTGATATAAAGACGATCCGAGGGCATGACACCAGCCTTTTTGTCTATGACAAAATCGAGCAGCGCACGATAATCAAATTCATCTCCTTCCACCCATTGCCTGAGAATGGAAATTTCTTCGGGCTTGAGAAGTTCAAAGGCGTGGCGAATACGGCTTACAAGCCCCTGATGGCATGTCAATGCTGTCTCGTAAAAGTTTCGGCCTGATCCGTCTGTGACATGTTCTCTGACAAGGGTATGCCGCTTTCGATAATCACCTATATTACAATCCCATTCCCGATACCAGAAAACCGGCTCTGTATCATCTGCTGCTTCAAGCGGATCGAAAAGATCGGTATCCATAAAATCATTTAAATCAGGCAGGCTAAGATCCGATATAGAGGCATCCTTCTGCTGGTTATCCGAATCAGGAGAAATCATGATCTGTTTTATATCTTCCAAAGATATCCTGCCGTCATTTTTTGCCATATGTTTTTTTAAATCTGA
The DNA here is from genome assembly GCA_030377965.1 of Desulfobacterales bacterium HSG16. Taxonomy (GTDB): domain Bacteria; phylum Desulfobacterota; class Desulfobacteria; order Desulfobacterales; family HSG16; genus JAUCGE01. The sequence continues at coordinate 22,693 of JAUCGE010000020.1, read as the reverse complement.
CCGATAAACTTTCACCCCTTTCCGGGCGAGCAGTTCCCTTATGTCATGGGCTTTTTTCTCTAAATCCTGAAAAGCTGCGAATAAAAGATCTGGCCTGATTTTTCGGCCAAAAGGTATTTTCAAGGGCCTGTAAGATGCAGATATTCTTTTTTCAATAAAAGGATAGTTGCCCCAGGTCAGTATAGCAGCAGCCTCCGGTGTTGGATTAAATTCCATTTCACGGGTAAATTTTTCCATTATCTGATCGATAAATCGAAGGTCGGATTCGGGCAGATGGTTTTTGACTGTCTCTATTCCTGACGCAATCCGTGAGTAAAGAAAAAACATGAACGGATCGTTAAATCCGGATTTTTCCAGTTTTTCGGTTTCCTGTTTTAAAAAGGGGCGAATCTGGCGAAGGATGCCGGGATAATGTTGGGACAATAATGTGCGGATGCGCCCCTGCTCGAAAATTTCAAACAGATCCTGAGCCAGTTTTTTACAGTCAAAGCAATTGAAAAAACGCTCCAGATCCGACATTATTTTCGCTTCAGCACCTGTTTTCTGCTCTTTAAACTTACCAGATTCCAATTGCTCTACAGCCTTGTCGAAATCAAAACTGAAAGTATCGAATTCAAAACATGCGGATTCGAGTTTTACAAGGCAATTGTACAGCCCGCTGTTTTCGCTTTTTGTATTAAAAATATTGATTTCATCAGGAAGCCAGATCGACCTGCCGTCCGTTATTACCAGAGCATTTTTTCCCGAATTGTCAGATTGCAGGGCTGCTGACATATCCGAAAAAGGCCGGAGCCAGGGACTTTGCGCCCCCAGCCTTGCTTTAAGATACCGATTGATGCCTGGCTGCAACTGGAAAAAAGAGGCTGTCACCTGAAAACTTTCACAAACCTCGGCCCCCTGTTTTGATTCAAGGGACAAAAACGATCTGCCCAGTTCAGGCGCTCTTTCCCATCTTTCCAGAGCCAGGGTGATAAACTGGTTCAAAGCTTTTTTTGAAAGAAGCTCAAGCCCTTTTTCCATCCCGTCAATATAATCGTCGATCATCCGCTCGTCCTGCTCAACAATTCGCACAAATTCATTTATCTGAAAAATTCGTTTGGAAGATTGAAAAGAATATACACTTTTTGGCAGGGCATAACTTAAATGAATGGATCGGTTAAAACTTATCTCTTTTGAAAATACACTTTTTAAAAGATCCAGATAAGCAATTGCAATTTCTTGATTTTTTTGGCTGTTATCCCTGTTTTTCAACAAATCGCAAAGGGTCTCAAACGGTCTTTTGAGGGTATAGGTTCCTTTTGTAAGCATGACATCCAGGGTATCTAAAAACCGATTTTCCAGATTTTTTGATTTTTGTTGCAGTACCGGAGCGTAATACATGGCTGTCAAACGGCCCAGAGTAGGCCCTTTTTCCCCTGCCTCCCGTATCTTTCTGCAATAAACGTCAATCCGGTTTGAGTCAACTTCGCCAAGAAGACTGGCAAGCCCGATTCCTACAGCATGTCCAAAAGTGGTTTCCTCGGTCAATGCCCACAGGGTTTCATCAATCAGGATTTTCCGGTTTGCTTCCGATATGAGAGAAGCTTTTTTCAAAAGAAAGGGTGCAATCCGCTTTGCCAGATCCGGGTCAGCAACCGCAAGATAGTCTATGGTAAGTCTCAATTAAAAAATATCCCCGATAAGCTCGTTCAAGGTTTCTATCACCCGTTCATCATCTGTCAAAGGAAGACAGATACCGCACCGACATGCTTCATGAGCCGATATCCCGCCCTTGATCAGGCGGGCAGCATAGATCAAGAGCCTGGTGCTGGCCCCTTCGCTCAATCCGTGTTCTCTTATATTTCTTATTTTTCCGGCAAGAGAAACAAGTTGAGCTGAAATTTTCATATCGATTTGAGCTTCTTCAGATACAATTTCAGCTTCCTTTTCAGGATCAGGATAATTGAAATCCATAGCAACGAATCTCTGACGGGTACTCTGTTTGAGATCTTTTATCACAGACTGATAGCCCGGATTATAGGAGATAACCAGAACAAAATCCGGATGGGCTTTTACAATTTCCCCTTTTTTGTCAATAGCCAGAGTTCGTCTGTTATCACTCAAAGGATGAATCACCACTGTGGTATCTTTTCTTGCCTCCACGATTTCATCCAGATAACAGATAGCCCCCATTCTCACAGCCTGGGTCAACGGGCCATCTGCCCAGACGGTTTCATCATTTTTCAGCAGATATCGGCCAATCAGATCCGATGCGAACAGATCCTCATGACAGGCAACAGTCACAAGCGGTCGTTTCAACCGCCATGCCATATATTCCACAAACCGGGTTTTCCCACACCCGGTCGGCCCTTTGAGCATAACCGGCAGCCTGGCCTCATATGCAGCGTCAAAAAGTTTTATCTCTGCCCCGGTTTCAAGATAAAATGGTTTTTCATCAAGCGTGTATTCGCCGTTATCCGGCAACATTCGGTCATTCATATCGATTTTGGCCTCCGAATCATCTTGCGTTGTTCTGATCTGTGTAATATATTATGAGATTTACATCAAATCGAAAAAAAGGAATATACACACAATGGAAGTTTCCGACAACAAGAATATCGACCTGCTGGAACATAATGGCAGGCAGATTATATTGATAGGCACAGCCCATGTGTCCAAAGAAAGCAGCCAGCTGGTCGAACAGGTGATCACAGAAGAAAAGCCGGACACTGTATGTATTGAGCTTTGCGAATCCAGGTTCGAATCCATCAAACAGAAAGATCGGTGGCTGGACATGGATATAATAAAGGTTGTCAGGGAGAAAAAAGCCTTTCTCCTCCTGTCCAACCTGCTTCTTGCATCTTTTCAAAAACGGATAGCCGAAAAACTGGATGTCAAACCAGGGGAAGAAATGATCAAGGCTATCGAAGCAGCAGAATCTCAGGGAGCTGCTATCCACCTCGCGGACAGAGATATCCGAGTGACTCTGTCAAGAACCTGGCGTGTTATGAGCCTGTGGGACAAGTTCAAAATTTTGTTTCAAATGATACTTTCTATGGGCGGCATTGATGAAATAACAGAAGAAGAGGTCGAAAAAATGAAGCAGGAAGATGTCCTTGAAATGCTTCTTGCCGACCTTGGCAAAACTTTTCCTGCTTTGAGAAATATCCTGATTGATGAACGCGACAGGTATCTTGCACAAAAGATCAAAGAGGCTGACGGTGAAAAAATCGTGGCAGTGGTGGGAGCAGGCCATGTGCCTGGCATAAAAAAATATTTTGACAATGATATAGATCTTGCCGCTTTGGAAACTATCCCGCCAAAAAGCAAATTTTCAGGCGCTCTGAAATATATACTGCCAGCTTTGATCCTGATCCTTTTTACAGTCGGTTTTTTTTACGGAGGCAAAGAAGCAGGCTCGGACATGATTGTATGGTGGATTGCAGCCAACGGCATTCTGGCTGGTATCGGCGCATTAGTTGCCCTGGCCCACCCTTTCACCATCATTTCTTCGGTTCTGGCAGCACCCCTGACTTCCCTCAATCCCATGATTGCAGCAGGATGGGTTTCCGGCCTGGTCGAAGCCTTTTCCAGAAAGCCAAAAGTAAGAGATTTTGAAAATCTTGCAGAAGATATAATGACGGCCAGAGGTTTCTGGAGAAACAATGTGACCAGAATTTTGCTGGTGGTGGCGTTTACCAATATGGGCAGTGCAATAGGAACTCTTGTTGCCATTCCTTTAATGGTCAAAGTACTTGGTTAGTATTGAAAATAATAAAATCAAATAGGAAAGGATGATTATGAATTACGAAGAAATTCTCTATTCGACTGACGGGCCTGTCGGCTTTCTGACTTTGAACAATCCTTCAAAAATCAATGCCATATCCATAAAAATGGTAGCGGAAATCACGGATGCCCTGACTCGGATATCAGAAGATGAATCCGTTAAAGTTCTGATTATAAAGGCAGAAGGTAAACATTTCTGTGCAGGTCATTATCTCGCGGAAATGGTGGATCAGGGGACAAAAGAATACCAGAGTATCTTTGAAAAATGCACCCGTATGATGCAATTGATCCATGAAATTCCTCAAATCGTAATCGCCCAGGTGCAGGGAATTGCTACAGCAGCAGGCTGCCAGATGGTTGCATGGTGCGACCTTGCAGTGGCAGAAACAGGCGCAAGGTTTGCCACACCAGGAGTCAAAATAGGGCTATTCTGTACGACTCCAATGGTTGCAATAACAAGAGCCATAGGCAGAAAAGCTGCAATGGAAATGCTTGTAACCGGCAGATATTTTCCAGCTCAGGAAGCAAAGGAGATCGGGCTTATCAACAAAGTAGTCCCTCTATCAGATCTGGCAGAAGAAACCGAAGCAATGGCAAGGCAGATAGCAGAAGCCAGCGGCTTTGTCCTGGGAATGGGCAAACAGTCTTTTTACGCACAAATCGACGAAGCTGATGACAAAGCATTCGACTATGCCACAAGAACGATGACCGTAAACAGTGGAGCAGTCGATGCCCGGAACGGAATCACTGCCTTTCTCAACAAGAAAAAACCAGAATGGGAAAACAGGTAATCTGCCAGAATAATGATAGCCAATTTTCCTGTCAGACGGATTGCACGCTCAGGCCCGGGATTCAACGACTCGACTCAATCGATTCGAGTCGTTGCAGCAACTGAGACTCCGATCAAAAAAATTATTTCACTGAAGCACGGTGTAATGGACACCATACGCCTGATATCCGGTGTCCAGTTACCCAAGTCCGGCCAGGTTCCCTTACTCGACAGCCATAATATGGACAGTGTCTCAGCGGTTCTGGGCAGCGCCCGCAATTTTTCACATAAGGACACCCTACTTGAATGTGATGTCTTTTTTTCAAAAACAAATGCGGCCCAGGAGGCAGCCCAGAAAGTAATAGAAGGACATCTGACCGATTTTTCGACAAGCCTTGCCATTATCGATTCCCATATAGTTCCCCCAAAAGAGACAAAAATAATAAATGGCCGTGAATTTTCCGGCCCGGTGTTCGTCATCGAAAAATCCATGCTGCTGGAGCTTTCTATAACTGCTATAGGCGCTGATGAATATGCAAAGCCCATTTACTGACTGTCCGTCATACTCTCGCCTTTATCCATTAAAATAAGTTCCTCAACCCGACCTGTATGACTGTTTCCGAGTTCATGGCATCTGATCTAAGATTTTTTTGCTGGTTTTTGTAAATTTTATTCTTGATTTTTTTAGGAATTCATGGTCTGTTCTTTTTCGATGTGGAAGAATGGAGCATTCATCAGTTATATCAGGCTAAACTTTTACCAGGCCAGAAAATTGAGGTTGGATCTTTTTGATGTCTGCATATTTAAAATACAAAAAAAGAATTTTCCCTTTCCACGCATTTGATCGTGCCGTGAGTCCTGATAAAGATAAAATCTTGGCAGTCAACACATTTGGATGCCATGATATAAAGAATGCGGAAGCGTCTGGTAAAAGCGGAGGGGTTACCCAAGCCAACTCAAACATACATCTCAGCGCTTATGAAAAATCGACTCTTGAAGAAGATCAAACTTTGACAGAGATGTTTTCTCAGGGAACAAATATTCAGGAATTGGCTGTGATTTTTGAAAGGCAGACGGATGCCATAAAATCTCGATTACAAAAATTCGGTTTGCTTGAGTTTGAAATCAGGTCAAAGGGGAGTCAAAAACTGCTTCAAAAATATGGCTATAACTTTATCTGTTTGCGTTACCGATATGAATAGCGGACAACCATTGAAAACAATTACAGAAAACCTTGAGACAAGCCGGCGGCGTGTGGAACAGGTACAAACAATTATGGGAAATAGGCTATTATGTGGTAGAAATTGGGTGATAGACAGAATTGTGGATGTGAAGGATGAATAGCATGTAAAATATGCTTGTATCCAGATGTAAGTACCTGTGCAAAAATTTCATGATATTTTTTCGTAGGGTGGGCAAAAGCGAAGCGTTGCCCACCAGTTTTCTGAACGCCGGGTACTGTTGTTTCTACCCCGTGCCGATGTTAAAAAACTTTTGGTGAGGTACTTATATACATTGAATGGTTTGTCAACCCCAGGGACTTGACATATCAAAATACATCTGGAAATATATGCTTTCATACATATGCATATAACTTTTCCTGATAATCCACGTAACGGTTGCCTTTATAGTGGGGGTGTTTTTTTAATGTTTCAGGCGGTATTGTAAGGAATGTTATTATGGTCTCATTGTTAAATAATGAACAAAAAAAATATTATAAAATGGCTTTAAATGCTCTATCCAGAGATGATTATTATAATGCTACCCAATATATGCAGAAAGCTTCAAAATTAGGACATCCTGATGCGATTGAGTGGATTTCTAAAGAAAAACCAATAGAAAAAATAGAATCTGAAAGACTCTATAAGTTGGGGTTGTCATATAGTGATGGCAATTATGTAGGCTCATTAGCATTACCTAAAATGCGAGAAGCAGCCAAATTAGGTAATGCTAAAGCTAAAGAATGGTTACAAAAATATGAAGCAGAAAAATTAGGCCGTAGCAATTCTAAAGGACTTTTAAAGCGATACAAGGCTGAGGACTCAAATTCTGTAAATAGCTTGCCAGTCGGCTTAGTCCTTGCTCTTATCCTAATGATATTATCTTTTACATTATATGGTCCGATAAAAAAAGTATATAATAAGAAGGACGACTCAATACAAAAAACATCTGAATTTGACAAAAAACCACCTGAAATTATTATAATAGAGCCTAATTTATCAAGAGGTATAAAAAGAAAAAATGCAGATAATGTCATTTTGATAAAGGGCATTGCAAAAGATGAAAGCAGAATCGATAAAGTTTCTATCAACGAAAAAGAAATAGGTTTTTCTGATAACGGAAATTTTGAAACAAAAATTGCGTTGGTTAAAGGAGAAAATAGTATATTGATCAGGGCAATTGACATAAAAAGCAATAGCGCAGAAAAGACAATAACAATTTTCAGGGAACCAGATATTGATAAAAGATTGGCTCTTGTTATCAGTAATTCTAATTATATAAATGGTCGCCTTAAAAATCCTGTAAATGATGCTAATGATATGAGTGCCATGCTTGAAAACTTAGGATTTTCAGTTATGAAGTTTATAAACTGTAATCAAAAAACAATGAAAAAAGTTATTGATGAATTCGGCATTAAACTCAAAGATTATAATGTCGCTATGTTTTTTTATGCCGGTCACGGCGTTCAGGTATCTGGAAATAATTATCTTATACCTGTGGATGCAAAGTTGGATAATGAAAATGATGTGGAATATGACTGCGTAAGGGCGGACAGAATACTTGCAAAAATGGAAAATGCAGGGTCAAAAACCAATATAGTCATTTTAGATGCATGCCGTGATAACCCTTTTGAAAGAAGCTGGCGGAGAGGGGGGAAAGGAAGCGGGCTTGCTTTTATGAACGCTCCATCAGGTTCATTCATAGCATATGCTACTTCACCTGGAAATACTGCTTCAGACGGTTCAGGCAAAAACGGATTATACACTTCCGCATTGCTGAAATATATAAATATGCCAAATATAAAAATAGAAGAAGTATTTAAAAAAGTTAGGGGAACAGTGATAGAAAAATCAAATAGCAGGCAGATACCATGGGAATCGACTTCACTTATTGGTGATTTTTATCTTAATAAACAGTAGATTGTTACGAAAACGCTAACCAATATGCATGAACGCGGATAATCAAAGCTCTCCGTTTCACTCCGAGCTTTGATTGCCGATTATGTACATGTTATACGTGAATAAATTCAATTCAATAATTATCATATTGAATAATAACTATTGTATTTCAAAGGATTGAATATTTTGAATCTTCATCTGAGTTGGGTAGGTTGGGTTAAGGAACGAAACCCAACATCTTGATTTAATGATTCAAAAATATGAGAAATTAACTTTTGGTGTTGGGTTTTGTTCCTCAACCCGGCCAATATGACTGTTTCCGAGTTCATAGCACCTGATCCAAGATTTTTTGTCGGTCTTTGTAACTTTTGTTCTTGATTTTTTAAGTAATTCATGTTCTGTTATTTTTCGATGTGGAAGAATGGAGCATTCATCAGTTATGTCAGGCTAAACTTTTACCAGACCAGAAACTGAGGTTGGATCTTTTTGATGTCTGCATATTTAAAATACAAAAAAAGAATTTTTCCTTTCCACGCATTTGATCGTGCTATGAACCCTGATGAAGATCAAATCATGGCAGTCACATTTGAATGCACGTATAGAAAGGATGCAGAATCGTTCGGTAAAAACGGTGGGATCGCCCAGACAAATAATACGGAGGATAACCGTTGTTACTTTTCACTTCCGGCAGTCAAGGATTGACTGTCGCGGGTATGGACGAAGGGCTTCGACCCGCACCGCATATCCACGCGGATTGAGCGGACCGGAAAATAATAATAGCATGTAAGTACTTTATTAGCCAGCCCGTTCATCCGCAACGTTAGCCGCAAAGTAACAATCCTGATTCTGTTGTGAAGCGAAAATATAAATAGTCAGGGAATTCATCAGAATGTAAAAATGGCAAAACTTCTGGTATTGTTTGTTCATGGTTGAAGACCAAATAACCACTTTTAAAGGAAAATATTCATGAAATCAAAAAAGATCCCTCGCAGAATTTTGGCACAGCCATATGATTATTCAGTTCAAGATATCGTGGATAAAATTGAAACAAAAGATATTGATTTGAACCCAGATTATCAACGGAATTATGTTTGGGCTGCAAATGATGAAACACAACATAAATGTTCAAGGTTAATTGAATCTCTATTGTTAAATATTCCCATCCCTGTAATTTATTTTGCGGAACAAGCCGAAACATTAAAATATGAAGTAATTGATGGGCAGCAGCGTTTGTACACATTTTACCGATTTCTAAATGATGGTTTTGTCTTAAATGGTTTAGAAATTCGAGATGATGTTAATGGTAAGAACTATTCGGAACTTGCACGAAAAGATAGAGACGAAATCAGGAAAAGATCTATCAGGGCAATTGTCCTCCTAAATGAATCAGATGAAGAAATAAAATATGAAGTATTTGAACGTTTGAATTTAGGTAGTATACAATTAACGCCACAAGAAATAAGAAATAACACATTGAGAGGAACTTTTAACGATTTACTTAAAGAACTGGCGGATAGACCTCTATTTAAAAAAATGTTGAATTTGAGGTTAAAAAGCGACCAAAAGAATATGGCTCATGAAGAATTAGTTCTTCGATTTTTTGCATATCATGATAGTGGGTATAAAAGAGCCAAAAATTTATCATATTTTCTTACAGAGTTTTTAAAAACTAATCAAAGCCCTTCAAAAAGAGCTTTAAAAAATTATACTGACTTATTTGATACCACAATAGAACTAGTATATAAATATCTTAAGGACAATGCTTTTTCAAATTTTGGTACAAAGACGGGAAAGTGGACAAGCAAATCAAACAGGTCTCTATATGATGCAGAAATGTTGGCTTTTTCAAGTTTTATAGACAAGGATATAAAGGTGACTCCTAACCAATTTAAAAAGCGACTTGAAAAACTAATGGCTGATACCGAGTTCAGAAAAAGTCTTCATTCACAAGCTGGCGGTACAATGATAGAAAAACGAGTGTCAAAAATTAAGGACATTCTTTTAGGGAAGTCTCTATAAAATGACTGAAGGTAAAGAAAAGATATTAAAGATCCTCAGTAGCTTTACGGGAAGAGACGGGGAGCCTCATGGAGACAGTGAGACGTATGTATTAAAAGCTATGTGGCTAATGATGCTTTCTGAATTCGAGGCAAGCATTAAATATAAGGTTGAAAACTATATTGACCAAGTCAAAAGAAAAAACATTTCAGACATACATGTATGCTTATTGATTAGAAACTTTTGGGGAAACAAAGAGGAAGAATTGACACTAAATAAGATTATTTCTTTTTATAAAAAGAACCCAGCTGAGATCAATTATCGAAATTTTACCCAAGATAGAGTTCCTAAATACAAAACCCAAGCAGTTGAAAAGCTATTTAACAGTTTAGGCATTTTCTTTACAAAAACTGAGCGTACATCTTTGTCCATATTAGACAGCATTGCTTCAACAAGAGACTCAATAGCACATGGCGATATCAGTGTTCAAATAACAAGAAAACAATTAGAAGATCAATTACAAAATTTGGAAAATGTACTCAATTTATTGAATCAAAAACTTACTTAAAATAATTGATACATTCCACTTCTCAGCTACAAATATAGTCTTTAGTTGGGGGGAATGAGCATATTGTAGTTCCGTAGATTGGGTTGAGGAACGAAGCCCAACGATCAGATGATGCCGAACGATTTTTTCAATGTTGGGTTTCACATTCCAGATAAGGAGGTCCCAGAATGATGGTAACAATTAATGTCCCGGATACATTACCAAAACAAAGAATCTGGCAAAGAATCAGAGAAATTGAGGAAAGCCTCAAGAAGAAGCCAGATTCTTTCAAAGCATAACAAAAGATAAACCTTCATCTGACACTGATGCGGAATTATTCTGGAAAAGCTTTGGGAGCTGGGAAGATGAAAAAAGCGCTGAAAATACTGTCAAAGATATATATGCAAATAGGATTAATACTGATCGGGTACGGTTACTATGAATCTTTATGTCTTAGATGCAGATATTTGTATTTACTGGTTAAACGGTAAAGAGAATATACAAAAAAGAATTAAAGATGTTGGAACAGACGGACTGAGTAGTTTTGATAACCTAAAATTGACCCACTTTGATAACGCAAAATTGACCCACCCCTATGATCCTCTGATAGGGTGATTGAAATTTTTTCAATCAAAAAATTGGAGGAGCAAAGGAGGATGTTAAAAGTGAGTCAACAGGATTTTATCAGAACAGCACACAGGGTCTATGGTAAATCAATCAGGCAGTTAGCGAAAGAAACCGGTCATTCAAGGAACACGATCAGAAAAATGTTGAAAGGGGAATACGAGAGTTACAAAATCCGGAACAATCAAGTTTATCCTGTACTGGGTAAATATGTTGAAATTATTGAGAAATGGTTAAAAAGTGATCTGCAAAATCCGAGAAAACAAAGACATACAGCCAGACGAGTTTATAACCGCCTGGTAAATGAGCATGGCTTCACAGGCGCAGAATCAACAGTCCGTGTACATGTAAGGAAAGTGAGAATGAAGATTTCCAGATCTGATGATAAAGCCTTCATTCCTCTGTGTCCGCCAATTGGACAAGAAGCCGAAATTGATTGGGGAACGGCATCTGCTGTGATAGATAACAAGAAAGCTACCATTAAATTTTTTTGTATGCGATCCAAGTATTCCGGCAAGCATTTTGTACGCTGTTATCCATGCGAACGACAGGAAGCGCTGTGTGATGCTCATATTCATGCGTTCGAATTTTTCGGAGGGATCTTTCCAGTATTGATCTATGACAATATGACAACAGCGGTCAGAAAAGTACTGCTGGGTAAAGATAGACAGTTGCAGGAATCATTTGAGAAGTTCAAAGCATTTTATAATTTCGAAGCTCGTTTTTGCAATGTGGGCCAGGGACATGAAAAAGGAGGCGTGGAGGGCTTGGTCGGTTATTCCAGGCGCAATTATATGGTACCAATTCCACACGCTGAAAGCTTCGCCAAATTGAATGAAAAGATACTGCAGGAGTGTTTGAACTACGGAAGCCATAGGATCTCCGGCAAAAAAAGGAGTGTCAGCGAAGATTTTGAAAATGAGAAGGAATTCCTGATTGCATTGCCTCCTTATCGTTTTTCAAATATTCGGACTTTCAATGGAAAAGCCGATAAATACGCAACGGTAATAGTGGACAGAAACCGTTATTCCGTTCCGACGCGTTACGCAGGAATGGCAGTCAACATCGTTTTATCCTTTGAGCAGGTAAAAATATACTGTTTCAAAAAACTTGCAGCATCCCACATGCGCGTTTTCGGATGCAGCAAATGGCAAATCAATCCGCACCATTATCTGAAATTGATCCAGAAACGACCGTTATCTTTTGACTCGGCGCGTCCGATAAAGGAATGGAGGGAAAAATGGCCGGACAGTCACGAATCGCTTTTGAAACATTTCTGTATAAAACAAGGCCAAAACAGTGGTATCAAAGATTTCCTGTCAGTGTTGATGATGTACGGAGAGCATACTGCCCCGGAGATGGAAGCAGCGATAGAAAAGGCGGTTGAATCCGGTGTCAGTACGCATCATGGGGTCAAACATATTCTTTTTCCCGCAAAGCCTGAAGAGTCATTTGCACCTTTGGAAGGCTGGCCACTTGTGTCAGATCCAGATGTATCGACTTATGATCGGCTGGGAGGTGAAATATGAAAGCGAGTGTTGAGGTGTTGCTGTCAGAAAATTTGAAACAACTCAAGCTGTCGACCATGCTTCGCAATCTGGAAAGCAGCATTCGTCAAGCTCAGGAAGGCAGATACGCATATGAGGATTTTTTGTTGAATCTGACCGAAATAGAGCTCCAGGTAAGAAGTGAAAATCGTGAAAAAAGGCGACTCAAGGATGCGAAATTTCCTTTGATGAAACCTATGGAGATGTTTGAAATAGAAAGTGCAGTGGGCATTGATGGCCGCTTGATCGGCGAGCTTGCAGGGTGTGAATTTATATCTAAATGCCGCAATGTGATTTTCTTTGGGAAAAGCGGTACAGGCAAAACACATTTGGCAACCGGTATAGGTATAGAGGCTTGCAAGAAGGGCTTCAGGACTCGTTTTGTAACCGGCTGTGGATTGAGTAACGAATTGATCGAAGCAAGGGATGAAAAGGTGTTGAGTCGTATTATCAAGCGATACGCAAACTACGACCTTCTCATCATAGACGAATTGGGATATGTTCCGTTTTCAAAAGAAGGAGCTGAGTTGTTGTTCCAAGTATTGGCGGAGCGGCACGAACGAAAGCCGGTTATAATAACGACCAATAAAAACTTTGGGAACTGGACGGAAGTTTTTGGCGATGCTTCGTTGACCGCTGCATTGTTGGACAGGGTGACTCATAAAGCGCATGTGATACATTGTGACTGGGATAGCTACAGGCTGAAGGAAAGTCTTGCAATGAGAGGGAAAGCATCTCGGTTAGGTAAAAAGTTAGGTAAAGACAATGATAAAAGCATAGAGACAGGTAAAAAGTTAGGTAAAGACGATGATAAAAGCATAGAGCCAGGTAAAAAGTTAGGTAAAAAATCAGGGAGGGCTGAAAATGCTTAAATTGCAATCTGACCCATTTCAATACATGGTTGAACACCGTAAAATTATTATTGAAATCCTTGACCAGTCATCGACGCTGAAAAACGCCTGGAATATGGTGGTGGAACGTTTGCCTGCGATTGGAGAAGTTACAAAATTCAATACGTTCAAAGGATACGTCAGGATACTGAAAGTTATTGATGGGCAACTTTCTGAATTGACTAGTGAAAACATAAGCATAAGGAAGGAGTTAGGTAAAGTTAGGCAAGAAAATGAGGTTCTGAAAGAGAGGTTAGGTAAAGTTAGGTATAAAAGCGATAAATTTGAGGAAGAATTGACAAAGGCCAAGAAAGAGTTGAATGGCATTGCAAGCAAACAAAACGCAACTGCTGAATTGAACAACTCCGCTGTGGAGGTGTCCTCAGATCACGAGAAAGTGGATACTTTCGCTGATCAGTCCGCTGCATTATCTGACCATGAAAAAAAATGTGTTCCCAAAAGAGTTGATGGATGGGGTGTTCAGCTTAGAGGGCAATACTATCGCATGTTTAAAAAAATCAATGGGAAAGTGAAATGGATTCACATCGGCAAGAAATGGAATAATAAAACAGCCAGAGAAAAAATCAGAAGTTTTGGTGGATAGGTAAAACATGTGAATCTTGACTGGACAAGAACTATCAGGCACTTTATGAAGTTCTTTTAAAATTTGAGACAAAAACAAGGAGGCATTGATAAACTGAAATAAAAACGAAAAATCGGTTGTTCACACGACCACCACCATGCCGTGCCTGCCCCTGCCGCCGACGCCCCCGGGGGCGTCGGCGTCGGCGGCAGGGGCAGGGGCAGGCACGGCATGAAACCCGATCCCGGCAGAATTTTGCCCATTACCGACAAGATCAATTTATGACCTTGTCAAAACACATACAGGAGGGTGGGTCAATTTTGGGTTATCAAAGTGGGTCAGTTTTAGGTTGTCACAAACATACATTGTGAACAATATATTGAAAAAAGTATAAAGATGTATGACAACTAAATAATATAACCCGGTTCCGTAGGTTGAGGTTGAGGAACGAAACCCAACAACGAACAATTGTTAATCCTCCACAATATGAGAGCAAATCGGATGTCGGGTTTCGTGCCTCAACCAGATATACATGAATTTTGAAAGGAAAAAATATGCCTCAACTAATGATAAATATACCTGTTCAACAGGTTGCAGCTATAATCAACAGTATGAATGATAGTGAAATGGAAACTTTGCTTTTACTACTATCTGAAGAAGGGAAGGAACTTGTAAAGCGTACCGAAGATTTTAAAAAAAAGAAAGTGAAATATTTATCAAGAGATGAAGTTTTCGATGTATAAAGATGAATACCACCCACAGGTAAAGAAGGATCTTAAAAAGATTGACACTCCGATAAGAAAAAAAATCAAAAATGATTTCATTCCTGAAATATTGGAAAATCCTGAAATTGGAGTCAGCCTTACTGGAGATTTAACTGGTATTCAATCTTACCATTTTACATATGCAAGGCAACAATATCGAATAGCAGCCTATAGAGCCGGCGCATAAAATAAAAACGCAGAGAACCACATCGATATATTGTGCTTCATATTGCATTTGGATCTATATATTGTGGTAGTGCTATTTATTTCGAAAATAGCAATTTGGTAAATGGCCACCTTGTTAGTGGTTCTTATATGAGTTAGTTTTGAAAAATTGTCCATTTTTTGTAAATTTTTACAAAATCTTACAAAACTCATAATTGTCATACCTCCTGTTTTGTTAAGATAAATTTATTTTATACGCCAGATCTATATCATTGATGAAGATGATAAAACCGTATAATAGTTATAGCCTTTTTATTTTTACCCTTTTCAGCAAATTATCTAAATTTCCGTTTCGGGTTGCATAAGCCAGGAACACTTCATCTGCAATATTAACCATTATTTCATTTCTTTTATTTGCTGTTTCCTGGGTGATATGTGTTATCATTTTATCGAACGGACTCATTACCAGTAGCCTGTTCTGTTCCACAGCTTTTTTAATTTCTTTAGGCCATCTTTTCTTCATTCCCCTTGCCAGTACTAATATAAGAGGCTGGGTTCCTTTTAATAAAATATCAAAGACATCTTTTTCAATTCTGCTGTGACAACATGATATCACGCATTCACCCTTGCCTTTTTTATTTTTGGCCCAGTCAAAGCTTCTGAGGATGATATCAGCCGGACATTTTCGGGAACAGAAAAATGCTGTCTTATAGTTTTTAATAATTTTTTTATTACCAAAATATGTCATCATGTAAATTTCATAATTTTTCTTTTAATTGTCTTGATAATGCAGCGGCAATATTTTTTTACCATGTTCTCATGAAAAGGTCTTTAGGAGTAATCTTAGATTTATCAGTCTTAGATTTATCAGTCTTAGATTTATTTTTGATAGCATTTGTGAACAATTCTATCAGCCTCTTTTTTTCGTTATCTCTTTTTTCAGAGATAGGACATAATTGATATCGCAGGTGAAACAGGTATAAAAATGGGTTGTCAATCCCACCCCCAATCCTTATTTCATGATTATTTAAGGGAGACTCAATATGCTGATGAACCCTTGGATGAAAAATAAGTCCGTCCAATACGCTTTCAATATGTGATATATCTTCCTTTAGAAACGTTTTTCTTTTGTTATATTGATTCAAAATTGATTGTATTGGAAAAATAAAATATCTGCTATCAACGTCATGAGTCCACATTAAATCCTTTGTATTAGACGTATGTAAGAGTCTTACTGCAAATGTAGAATTATTTGAAATGGTATAGTCAAATAACATGTCTATTGCTGAGTATGTAATTTCCCCTGTAATTGGTGGTTCGTTTCTATGATGCGATGAGGGAGACGGTGGGTATTCATCTGTTTCCCAAAATTCGTTTATGCTCTTATTATACATTTGCAGCCACGTTTTCTGATCTTTTCCTCTGGAAGGTAAAAAAGCCAACATTATAACTTCCTGCCAGAGGTAGGCTCGAATCATATCATTCTTTATGTTTTCATCCATTATCGTTCCCTCTGTTCTGTTTTAAATATTCAAGTACAATTTTAAGGTTTGTCACCATTGAATATTCTGCACTTTCCTCCGACTCAACCAGATCTTCAAAAAATGCCAAATCAGATTCTATGTCCTCAATTGACAAGCTGACTAATAACTCATCTTCAAGAATAAAAACTTCAAATAATTCCCTTAGCTGAACCCAGTTTGGCAGATATTCCCTTAAATCTTCTAACGATATCCACCATAGCATTTGATAATCAATAAGGTTGTCTCGATATTTATCAAGGGCTTCCTGCTGATTTTCGTTGAATTGCCCCGTAAAATCCAGAGAAATTATATCTGTATCTAAATTCAGTGCTTCTTCAAGCTTAATAATTGGCTCTTTATCCTTACCACCTTGAAGAACAAGATGTTCAAACCTTTGGTACTCATAAGAATTAGCTTTTGCAAACAGGTAAGCCCGCGCAGCATCAAGAATATTCTTGTCTTTATATCCAATTAAAATTCTGTCTTTTCTATCTTTTGAAAGCAGGGCTGCACTTATCACTTCAAATACTTCGGTAATATTCAGAGGTAAAGGTTCTTCAAACCCCATTGAAAAAAAATCCTGCAATAACTCATCCGCACTTTTTCCGGGAGTATCATTTACAAGCATGTCAAAGCTAAGACCGGTTGGACTCATTTCATTTGCTTCAGCATATTTGAGCAAAAGTTTTTGCTCCGGTTCTTCTGACAAAATTTTGTCACTTTCAAAAAATGGTTTCGATAAGGGGTTTATGATAACAGGCCACGAACTATCAGCGGAATCTCTTGTGATAAATATCCAGTTACCATAAAGAGATCCCAAGGCGGTTTCCTTATCGCCGGCCAGATAAAATAATGATGTTTGAATGTTATGATCTTTGGAAACAGTTTTGATCAAATCGGTCGAAGGTTTCCTGGCGAAAGCAAAAAAATCATCAGTGCTTCTTTTTATTGCGATTGCCAGCCTACCTGCTTTATCCAGTTTCTTATTTTTTCTTGCAGCCTGATAATGCACAAGAAGGCGAATTGCCTGACGTGGATTCCCTCCTGACCATTCAGCAATAAGCTCAAGCTCTTCTTTGATTGGTTCTGCATATATTCCCATTCGTTTTTCAAGAACTTCCATCATATCTCTGCTACTCATTGTTTGTATAAAAATTTTTCTGGAACCGGAAAAAAACGGAGATGTGTTGTCAGGTAAAAAAAGATGCACTGCATTTACTTCGTATAAAGTCTTATATTTTGAAAGGATACGTATCGAATTGCCAAGGGATAATTTAAATGTGTGCTTTTGAGGGTCATATTTATCCAATCCTGATGCAAAAATAAAAAGCGGTGATTTTTTGTGACTTTCTAGTATTTTTCCGATTTTGGAAATAACTTCAATAATATAATCAGCGTGTTTTGTAATTAATTTTCTTGCTGATATTTTATTTTCAAGTGCTTTTAATGAAAATATGTTCGAACACAATACGTTTAGAATGCCCTGCCAATCCTCATCTGCCAACCCAAAAACTTCTGAGGGTAATTTTGAGAAAGATAAATTTAGTTCATGACCAATTGCTCTTTTAACAAACTCAACTAAAATAATACTGAGAAAATCACCTTCATCCAGGTTAAGCCCTTCTCTATCAAATTTAAGCGTTATATCCGGTTTTAAACTATTCGGTTTTAAACTATTATCAGAGAATATTTTTGCCATCAGAGTACTTTTACCTGCTCCAATCTGACCACCAAATAATAACTGTTTTTTTGTTTCATTGTCTTTTATCCAGTCAGTTATTTGTGAAACCGTATCATCAAAGCAATTCACATATAGTTTCTCAAGCGAGTTTTCATTTAACGGAATACCCTCATCAAGATTTATTCCAAAACGATTGAGTTTCATCTTACTTATTTCCTTTTCTGCTTTCGCATATTCTCCACAGACTTATCAAAATCCGGCTTTTCTATTTTTTCCATCCATTCTGACCAGAAGTCAACGGTTGCACTCAGGGGTTTTTCTTTCGGCTCTTGAATTTTTATTCTACTTGGCAGTAGTACCGAATCTCCAACAACAATTGCTTCCCCTGCATCCATAATTGGTAATACATCTAAAAAGTTTTCAAGACTTTCCGGCATTAATTTATTGACTGTACTGCGATCAGCTCCGTTTGTCAACCGCAGAGCAATGACATTGTTGCATTGACTTAAAATTGTCGTACTTATATCAGATGGTCGTTGACTTATAATTATCAAAGAAACACCATATTTGCGTCCTTCTTTTGCAATTTTTTCCAGCGACTCGACTGCTCGCATCTCTATAGGATTTTTACCTGCTTTTTCAGGTAAATACATGTGAGCCTCATCACACACAATGGCTAAAGGATGCCTTTTATCCTGGTCTGTCCAGAATTGTACCTGATAGACAATGCGTGCAACAAGCCCTACAATTACAGGCAAAATATCTGCGGGAACTTCAGAGAAATCGATTATTTTTATTTGAGCATTTTTTCCTGTGTAATCCATTAATTTTGAAACTATTTTTGACATGGAATCATAGCTATGCTCTGACTTTGGAGCATTAAAAAGAAATCCGTATCGTTTATCATTCAGCTTGCTATTCAATCTCGTCAACAGCCGGCTGAATTGGCCGAAAAACTGACCATATTTCAATCCGCGCGTACTCTGAACCCTTTCTTCATTCCTATCTTTCAGGGTTTTAATAACCCTTTTTAATGAAAAAGGAATCGGACTGTCAAGGGTAAGCGCATTCAGGGCTTCTTTTATAGCATTCGATAAATTTTTGACGGTCGCAGGTGGTGGAGGCACGAGTGCAGGCGGATCTTTAATAAACCTAATCGCCCAATCATTTTCAGCCAATTCATTGAAGGTTTCTTTTTTCATGGCAAAAACAGCGTCTTGAAAAGCCATGATCTGATTATGAGCGCTGAATTCGGAACGATCTATAAACATGGCCTGCATTTCTTCAGCGTTTAACAGCCAATATGGCAGATATAGCAATTCATCGCTTGATGTTCCAAGTTCTTCCGGGCCAGGTATGCGTAACTGACGGGCATAAGAAAGCTTGCGGTATTCGCCATGAAGATCAAAAACAATTAAATTGGCTGCGGGCAGTTCAGCCGCACGTTCCAAAATAGACGCTGCTGTCCACGATTTTCCAGATCCTGTGCTGCCAAGAATTGCGGCATGGCGTTGAAAAAACTTGTTGCCATCAAGAAAAGCTTTTGCCGTATCGTCAATGGCATATGTTCCAAGCTCTAAAGAATATGTTCCTTTCTCTGATTCTGATAAAACAGACATAAATATTTCAAGTCGTTTGCCCAGAAGGACATAACATTTATCGGTTATTACAGGAGCTTGTGAAATAGAGCGGGTGAAGACAAGTTTTTCTTCAATGGCCGCCCATGATAATGTGCCAACTAAAATCAGCTTTACAGTATTTACAACGAATTCTTGTTTCTCATTGTTTTTTTCATCGGAACTATCCGAATCAGAATGCTGTTGACTTACAGATCGGATAACTTTTTCAATAATGGCGATGAGCCAAGTCTCAGATGCTCCGGAAAGTTCCACAGCAACAAGCTGTCCGACTCTGGCCTTTTTCAGGTATTCATCCTTTTCTACTAAAATGGATACTGTACGGGCATCAACTTCCCGCACTGTTCCAAGTTCAGAAAATTTATCAAATTTAAAAATAGCCATATTCATTCTCACAATATTCTGGTAAAAGCATCAAGTTCCTCTCCCATGCGGTATTTCATATCGCAGTTGATAATAAAATCGAGTTTTTTCAGTAACTCTGCAATTCTGGATCATACACCAATTAAAGTACCTGTGCATAAATTATGTTGCATTTATTGTAGGGGCAAACCCTCGTGGTTGCCCTCCGTACAAGGGCAGGCACAAGGCCTGCCCCTACATTAATGTCAATAAATTATTGGGTAGGTACTTAACTCTCCTCATTACTTTCAATCAGTGTATAAAATTCGTTCAGTTTTTTTCTTAACAATTCTCTGGGTATAAGCTTTGTCTCATATTCAGATATAACTGCTGGGCTGACAGAACGACTTAGGGCATATTCAACAATTTCATCATTTTTTTCCCGGCAGAGTAAAACGCCAATACTTTGATTTTCATGCAATAGTTTGACATCACGATCTAAAGCTTCTAAATAAAACTCCAGTTGACCTAAGTGAGCAGGTTTAAATTTAGTGGTTTTAAGTTCAAAAGCTACCAGACATTGGAGATGACGATGGTAAAATAATAAATCAATAAAAAAATCATCTGTTCCAACCTGCAAACGATAGTTTTCACCAATAAAAGTGAAACCTATACCAAGTTCAAGAATAAAATCCTTTAAAGATCTGACCAGTGCTTTCTGCAAATCTTTTTCTTTATGCAGTGTGGGTATGTTTAAAAATTCAAACACATACTGATCCTTAAAAACTCCTTTTGTTGACTGTGGCAATTGTCTGACAGCTTCTGACAACTTCTCATCCGATAACATTGTACGCTCAAAAGTCGATGTGTTAATGAGTCTTTCCAATTCCCGAACGCTATATTTTTGTTTTGCACATAATTGGAGGTAAAATTCTCTTTCTTCTGAAGTTTTAATCGTCATAATACGGCGATTATGGCTCCAGGTAATTTGTGACCACAGTGTGGACAGTTTTTCTTTTTCAGTGTAAGTTTCGTAAAACTGTTTCATTCTCCAGATATTTCTGGGGCTGAAACCTTTGATATCCGGGTCCTTGGTTTTGATAAAAATCGCCAGTTCTTTGACAACACCTTTTCCCCATTCATTAGCGTTTACCTGTTCCGAGATATATTTACCAACATTCCAATAGAGTTCCATCAAGATTGAGTTGACCCGAGAATAGGCTTTTATTCTGGTCTTCTGTATTTGATCCAGGATTTCATAAAACTGGCTTTGCAGTTCTTCAGCCATAACTAATTACCATCGCTTTTTTTATTCAGAGTTCCCTCAATATAGGAATCAAGTTCCTTACCCATGCGATATTTTATGTCATAGTTGATGATAAAGTCGAGTTCTTCTTCTGTGAAGTTGTAGTGCTGGGCCAGGACTGTGTCGATTTGGTCTATGATGGGTTTGGATTTTCTTGGTTGGAAAGTTTGCATTTTAAGTACCCCATATTTTTTATAAGCCGCTGTCTTATAATACGAGTTTTCTTGAAGGTTATCCAACAAACTGTTACCCAACTTATACAAATTGTTACTTGATTCGAGAGATAATGCTCTCATGGAGAAAGGAAAGCTATAGACTTCACGTTTATTTACATTTCTACAATCAGAATAATCTATGTAATACCAAAAAAAAATATCAGATAAATATACTGCAATTCCTATGAATCTTTTAGTTTCACTTGGAAATTTTAATGTTTTTAATTCTGAGGTTACACGTAAACAACCATTTTCTTCAAAAATTTTGGGGACACAATCTAAAAATTGAACAAAATACCTAAGCTTCCTAGTGTGATAACCATTGTGATTTCCTGCCCCTGTTAAACAATGATCAATTGAGCTATTTAATTTAAGCTTTGACAGTATTGAACTTTCAATTAGGGTTGAAATCTTTGGAATTGAAGAATTATGCAAGATGGAATTATTTATTTCAACATAACTCATCGAATCAAGTAACTCATTTCTTGCGTCACTTTTCCACCTATAATATTTTGAACTATATAAAGCAGATTGGTTACCAATACATGCAAGAAATATTGTTAAGTGTTTATCAACACCATCAAATAATTTTCCAGGTCGCATCGCATAGCTTGAAAAATAAAGGTGGCTTGAACAATCTACCATTAATTTTCTGAGATTTCTAAATCCGTCAGTGCTTATGATCGATATTGGAATAATCATTCCATTTCTTCCATTTTTACAATTCAAACTATAAGATCTCTCAATTACAAAACCATATAAATCCTTGCAATCAATGGATTTATAATTCATTATATTATAATGAAATTTGGTGTCAGAATACACAACATAAGGCGGATTCCCAATAACCACATCAAATCCGCCCTTCCCATTGATAATCTCATAAAACTCCGATATCCAGTGAAAAGGCTGATGGGATTCCAGCCACTCTGCATATTCCTTTTGTTGCATTTTTTTATCAATCTCATAATACGCAAAGCCAAGATATTCATTCAGCTTTCCGTTTAATTTATCCAGACGTTTCTGAAGCTCACGCTTTGCTTTTTTATGAGTATCCTCACCCTTGTCCATAATAAGCTGCGAGTCTTGAAACTCGACTATCAAGTTTTTAAAGCTTGACAACACAATTCAGGTTTATTGAAAAAAATAGCCATTACATTTTATATTGCAGCGCAGGAGTAGGCTGTAATCTCCCCAAGTCCCTTCCCACCATATGTT
>JAUCGE010000145.1 GCA_030377965.1 Desulfobacterales bacterium HSG16 | reverse complement strand
TTCATTTTTCTTTATTTATCAGAGAGTTAAGCTTGCAGAGGTTTGCATGATGATCTGAATGTAACTTGCTGATATTAATTGTATTACTCTGAAAAATCTAAAGCTTGGTGCAAACTGCTCAACATTGTGAATCAGAGGAATCAAAATTCAAGCCAGATTGAAATTCTTTCGGATTGACTGTTGGCCGAAGATCAATTAAGGATAAATATCCTCCAGGAGTGATCCGGTACTGAAGCAGGGGAAAGCCTGATGATCAGCCCTGTGGATTAAAACAGGCTTTATTGCCCTTGTGTCTTTTTTGAGCATATACTTGGGTTTTTGAAAAAGTTATTGACATTTCAATCTGCTGATTTTATTGAAATTAAAATTTTATGCTAAATTTCAGTAAAATGATAGGCACTTTATTGCCTGATACAATCAGATAATTATTTGTCAGGTTCTATTCATTCAAAAACTCAAGTATATAATTAAATTGAAAAATAATAAATAAGAGAAGTGTTTTCTATGGAAGAATCGATTTGGGAGAAAGTGAAAATAGCGATTAAAGGCAGTATACCCAATCACAGCTTTCGGATGTGGATCGAGCCTCTGAAATTTAAGATGGATAAGGACAACGCTATTATATTGGAGTGTCCAAACTTTTTTTCCAGAAAACGGGTCGTGGATCATTATGCTAAAATGATCGAATCCGAAATAAGCAGGCTATGCGGCATGAAAACCCGAATTGATTTCACGATTTCAGGCGTAAAAACCAGGGCAAAAAAGGCTGTACGGCCAAAAGAAGAATTACAGTTGGAGCTTCCGACCATCAACATGCAGCCTGCCTTGGGGCGTATTTTGCGAAAAAACTTTACATTTGATCGATTTGTGGTCGGGGGAAACAACGATTTTGCTTATTCTGCATCCTTGTCCCTTGCCAACAGGAAACTTGAGAATCAGAGCTCTTTGTTTCTTCTGTCAAAAACAGGTATGGGTAAAAGCCATCTTTCACAGGCTATCGGCCATCACATTCTTTCAGAATCGCCTGCTGAAAGCGTAAATTATATCACTGCCGAAGATTTTACAAATGAAATGGTCAACGCTTTCAAAAGTAATGAGATTGAACTTTTCAAGGAAAAATATAGAAACAATTGTGATGTGCTTCTTCTGGAAGATGTTCATTTTTTGACAGGAAAGGAACGAACCCAGATAGAACTGGCTTTAGCACTTGATTATCTGTTTGATGCAGACAAGAAAATAATTTTCACCAGTTGCTACCTGCCATCAGATATTCCGAAAATGAATGAACAGCTCTGTTCGAGGCTGGCAGGCGGTTTGATCACAACCATCGAACCCCCGGATTTTCGCACACGTATTGATATTTTGAATATGAAGCTTAGAGAAACCGGCTGTCCAGTGCCTGGGAAAATAATGGAATATCTTGCAGAAGAACTTGCTGATAATGTCCGGCAACTTGAGAGCGGTCTGATAGGCGTGACTACCAGGGCATCCCTTCTTGGAGAAAGAATAAATATGGATCTTGCCCGGAGTGTGGTTCAAAATATTGGCAGAAAGAAACAAACTATTACAATTGATCTGATCAAGAAAGTGGTTTGTATAAATTACAATGTGACGATTGAAGAACTCATGTCCAAATCAAGAAAAAAGTCTATTGTGCGGCCTCGCCATGTAGCTATTTATCTGTCCCGCAAATATACAAACCATACTTACAATGCAATCGGTAAACATTTCAATCGATATCATGCAACTGCAATCCGTTCCATCGGTGCTATTGAAAAAGGCATTCGTACTGATAACACCATCCGAAAACAGGTGGAGTACTGCTGTAGAAAAATAGAAGAAGCCGTTGAATGACAGCTTTAAAATTCTGCTGTATGAAACAAATATTTGCTGCATGACAAAAAAAAATGAGCAGTGCCGTAATAATAAGGAGGAGGCAAATTTTATGGGAGGGAAAAAAATACGTATCGGTGCATTGATTTCAGGTGGAGGTACCAATCTTCAGGCTATCATTGATGCCTGTGTTCAAAACAAGATTGATGCCCGGATAGTTTTTGTGGGAACTGACAATCCTGATGCAAAAGGGCTTGCGCGAGCTGAAAAAGCAAATATCCCGACCTTTGTCACAGATTATTCATCCATTATAAAAGAATATGGGGAAAATCCAGATGCAGCAATCCTGCCGGAGGGCTTTGAGCTTGCGGATATAATGCAGAAACAGTTTCTCATTTCACAAGACACTGAACCGGAAAAATTGAAAGCCTTTTTTGAAACACGGGCTATAGCTGAAAGAAGCCTTCTTGACGCAATGAACCAGTATCCTTTCGATCTGCTCGTACTGGCTGGTTTTATGAGAAATTTGACCCCATATTTTATCGATGAAATTAATGATGAGCCGGGCAGATACAGAATCATGAATATCCATCCTGCACTGTTACCGGCATTTCCGGGAACAGACGGTTATGGAGACACTCTGCGCTATGGATGCAGGGTTGGAGGATGCACTGTCCACTTTATCGATTATGGGGAGGACTCAGGGCCTATAATTGGTCAGAAATCCTTTCCGATTTCAGATACTGACACAAAAGAAAGTGTGATAAGAAAGGGATTACATCTTGAATGGCAGTTATACCCTGAATCTATACAGAAATTTGCAGAAGGCAGACTCAGTGTTGTCGAAAAGAACTATGATTTGGGTAATAGTAAGTCTTTTTCGCGAAAAATTGTCGTTTGTTCATAAACAGCACCCTGTCTTCACATGATTCACCTCATAAATAAATAACAGGAACAATATGAAAGAACAGACAGACTATCAGGGGTTTGAGCAGGGGCAGATCCGCCCACCGAGCGAGGCCGACAGCCTGCTTATACGCGTGACCAGAAACTGCCCCTGGAATCATTGCACATTCTGCCCCGTATATAAAGGCTCCAAATTTTCCCTTCGATCAAAGGAACATGTGATCAAAGATATTGATGCCGCATGGGAACATGTTGAAAAATTGAGACATGCCGCAGGAACAGATGGCATGATTTCCCATGAAGATATCCGAAACCTTTCGATAAATCTTGATGCAGGTAAATCAAGGGCTTTTTATGCTGCCATACACTGGTTGCGAGGAGGCATGAAATCAATTTTTATTCAGGATGCCAACAGCCTTGTGATAAAGCCATCCGATCTCATAGAAATATTGAAACATCTCAAGATGCGTTTTCCCTTTGTCGAAAGAATCACATCATACGCCAGATCCCAGACCATAGCAAAAATAAAGGACAGCGATCTTGAAGCCATACATAAGGCAGGGTTGAACCGAATTCACATTGGCATGGAATCAGGCTCTGACAAAGTACTCGAACGAGTCAAAAAAGGTACATCAAAGCAGACTCAAATAAAAGCAGGCGTTAAAATAAAAAGAGCGGGTATGGAATTATCAGAATATGTAATGCCCGGTCTGGGCGGGCAGGATCTGTCAAAGGAACACGCGCTTGAAACTGCTGATGCCTTAAATCAGATCAATGCTGATTTTATCCGCTTGAGAACTCTGGCCATTCCAGATAACATTCCTTTATTCGCTCAATATGAAAGCGGTGCTTTTAAAAAATGCACAGATTTTATGATGGCAGAAGAGATCCTGCTTTTTATTGACAACCTTTCGGGAATTGGCAGCATGATTAAAAGCGATCATATTCTTAACCTGTTCCAGGAAATCGAAGGAAAGCTTCCAGAGGACAAGGCTTATATGACCGGAATACTCCATGCCTTTATTGACATGCCCTCCAAACAGCGATACATGTATCAGGCTGGCAGACGGCTTGGAATTTTTTCCGCTCTTTCGGATATGGAAGACTTGCAAAGAATGGCTAAAGTGGAAAGCATCTGTCAGGAAAATAATATCACGGAAAAAAATGCAGACCAGGTCATTGATGAATTGATGAGGCGTTTCATATAAATTTGAAGGTTAAGGGTTTTCCCTATTGCAAAATCAGGGTTTTCCCCTATTGCTTTTTTCTGAGCCATATAATATACATTATTTAACTTTTTTTGAATATCAGTTTTTTTGCTTGCATAAATTTGTTTTATGTAATATATACCATTCAGCTTTTGGATCAGCCTGTTTTTTTTTGGGCTGTCAAAAAAATGAGAAAAGCCAAACTCATTGTGAGATGAGGACGGAAAGCCACGGATCTTGAGTTCAAGATAGCCGGGTTGCCTAAAACAGGTAACCCGGCTTTTTTTGTTTATGTATCAGTATAATTTAACAATGTCTGTTTTTTTAAATTAAGGTCTTTAAGTTAATTTAATCAGCCGACAGAAAAGTGAAATATCGAAAAGGAGGTGATAGGTAAACATAAGAGCGTTTATGGCAATTTTTTTTTAACTATGATGATCAACTTAATTTTTAAATTAAAAAGGAGAGAAAAATGAAAAAGTTCATGAGAATTTTAATGGCAATGACAATGGTAAGTATCATGATGTGCGGAGTCGTATCAGCAAGTCCTTTTAATCTCAATCGACCTTATGGAGATATCTTCAGCAATCCGAATGAGCCAAATCTTCAGAATATTTTCGACGAAAGAGTTAAAGGGCTTGATGCTGTGGCTGATCAGTCGAATGCCGCTATCTGGACTTCCACTGAAGCAGATGTTGATTCTTACTTGGTCAGTGCGCTTAGAGGACATAATGGAACGCTTGGTGTTTATTCCTACGCTACCGGAGCTGAATATGATTTTTCCTTCGAGAAATCAACAGCAAGTTTCCTGATAAATGACGCAGGAGCGCTTTGGTTCGATAAGGGGGGAGTCGATATAGAGGAAATTGATCCCAACTTTGGTCATGCTTTCGGTTTCTATTGGGAAAATACAACTGCGAATACAATCTCTTATACAGAAGATTCTAAAAACAACGGAAATATCCTGGCGTTGGCATATCATCTGGATGCAGGTACGGAAGTGAATCCCATAGTAGCTGGTGGCTTCTCTACTGATGCTACTGGTGATGACTGGATTCTCGCTTTTGAGGATTTACCAAATGGCGATCATGACTTTAATGATGCAGTGTTCTACATTGAAGACATAAGCGCTGTTCCCGAGCCATCTACCGTGGTTCTCTTCGGAATCGGTCTGTTGGGATTGATCGGACTGCAGAGACAGAGAAAAATCAAGAAAAACTGATCCAGTTCAATAAAGTTTGTTAATAAAAAAAGCAGCGTTGATTTCAGCGCTGCTTTTTTTATTTCATTGTGGATACCTATAAAAAAATTATTTCGAACTCAGGCCAGATAAGAATTCAAGATCTTTTGTCTGGGTGTTTTTGGTTCCCACGGCCAGAACGGTAATCTTCTTTTCTTTTGTCTTCTGAAAATAAAGACGTCCCCTATATCCGAAAATAACCTCCAGGATGGTTTCCATACCTTTTCTTCCAAAGACTTTTCGTTTTATCTGCACCAGATCGGAGTTTTCATTGAGTTGATGGATGATCTCTTCACACTTGATCTGCAGGTCACTGGTCAGATTGATAAAACCGCTGACAGCCCGGTCAGCAACAGATAAATTCTTATACAGAGCTTTAAAACGTTTGTTTATCGCGTCTGATTTACTTTCTTTTTTTCGACGTGTCTCATAACGTTTTATTCTTTCTGTCAAATCATCAATCTCTTCCTGCTGTTTGTTCCTTGATGCCTTATTTTTTTCCAGCTTTTTTTCCAGATCCACGATTTCATTGAACATTTCATCTTCATTTCTACTGGCCTGCATATGTTCTGTTTCAAGATCTTTTTTTATCGTTTCTGAGTCAAGAGCCAGTTGATCCCTTTGTTGTTCTAATTTTTCCATCTGATTGTAAATATCGGTTTTATGTTCCATGAGCTCATCAATTTTTTTATCCTTTTCTATCTCTTTTTCCTGGGCTTTTTGAATCCCTGCCCGGTAATAGAGTGACAGACCAAAGAGAAACAAAATGATATATAAGGCCAGGACAGCATTTGAGAGCATGGTATTATGTTCAAGTTTGACATCAAGTGTGATCTGGGGCGACTCTTCCATCAATTGGAAGTTTTCTCTGGCGATTTCTGTGGAGTCAAGCGATAAAACGCTGTCCTTTTCAACATCAAACCACCCAGGATAGAGGCTTGTGCCTTTTTGTGTCACAATTTTCACATCGACTGAAAGGCCCCATTGAATCAGGGGATTTCTGGAAATATAGCTATCAACATTTTTTTTGACAGCATCCTTTAATCTGACATCCCCTTTTAAAGGGTCGATATCTCCTATGTATATCTGCTCGATTTCACGAAGATATTTTGTGTTGAGATAGCGCTCAAGAGACTGCACTGTAATGACATACAATACGGGAGGGAGTAAAATACAAAAAAACAGGATTTTGAAAGAGATATACTTCATTTGAACCTCATAATCAAATTAAGACATATTGGAAAATGCTATGACATGCATTATCTGAGAATTGATCAATGTAACTGAACTATGCATGCAAAAAAAAATATCCATATGGTGTGCGTGTTCCCATGCTAAGAGCATGGGAACGACGAATGTTGTTTTAATGGCAGGGGTTTTATCTTGAAGGAATTTTTTTACATGCTTGATAATACCTGCTTTGCCTGTTCTGATCCATCAAAGCCTTTGTCCAGCGCCAGCGCTTTTTCAAGGGATTGCCTGGCAAGGTCTGTGTCTCCTTTTTTATGATAGGCCATGCCGAGATGATAAAAAACTACTGGGTTATCCCCCAGCTTGTCAGCACTGTCCGTCAGTTCTCTGATTGCTGGATCGTATAATTCTTTTTTGTAATAAACCCAGCCGAGAGTGTCCATGACCCCCGGATCTTCGGGCAGCTTTTCACGGGCTATTCGAGCCAGAGCAAGGGCTTCATTCAGATTTTTTCCCTGCTCGGCATAAAGATAGGCAAGATTGTTGGCAGCCGGTGCAAAATCATTTTTGATTTCCAGAGCTTTTTTATAATGCTTTTCAGCGCCTTCGATATTTTTTTCGGAATCATGAATTATTCCGATCAGCATATGTGGGCCTGGCTGATGTGGATTTTTTTCAAGGAGACTGCTGAATTGTGCAATTGCCTGATCTTTTTTGCCGCCCATCAGGTAAATTCTTGCAAGAGAGTAATAAGGTTTGATAAAATCAGGATGTTTTTCGATTGCCATCTTGAATGCTGCCTCGGCCTTTTCAACATTTTTTTTCCTTATGTAAAAATTTCCTGTAAGGTTTAAGACCATGGCTTGAGCTGATGTGGATTTTTCGATAATTTTAAGCTGTTTGTCACATTTTTTGATGGCCGTATCAAATTCTTTTTTTCTGGCATGTATCGATATAACCTGAGTGAATACATCCATAAGCCTCGGATTTAAAGAAAGCGCCTTGTTGAAATGTTTCATAGCCTCTTTTTCTTTTTTATCGAAGCGTGCCAGCAATCCCAGGCGATAATAGCCTGCCGGATTTTTGGGTTCCTTTTTTACCAGGGTATTAAACTCTTTTCTGGCCTTGTCAAAATTTTTGGTGTACATATTGATATTGCCAAGAATCAGGGTTGCCTTGTAGTTATCTTTTACAACTGAGAGAACTTTTTCGCATTCCACTTGAGCGCGTTTGAAATCACGCTGTCTGAACAATATGTCCGCAAGCATCAGTCTTGGTTCCATAAACCCAGGTGTTAGTTCAACCGCTTTTTCAAACGAAGCCTGCCCGGTTTTGATTTGATTGAGGCCCAGATGAGCCAGACCTTTAAGATAAAAAATTCGCGATGACTTGGGATTTTCAGCAGCCAGAGAATCGAATAACTCTATTGCTTTATCAAATTCCTTTTTACCGACCAACAACTCTCCTTTGAGTACTAGCGCAGGAACATGGCCGGGGTTTTTACCTAAAGCTTTTTCAATATAAACTTCTGCATGGTCAGGTTGCCTGTTTTTTAAATAAAAATCGGCCAGCCTGTCCATGATTCCTATGTTGTCAGGTTCGATTCCAATGGCTTTCTCATACATGGAGACAGCCTCATCTTTTTTTCCGGATAAAAGATACATACGGGCGGAAGCCATATAGCCTCTGATATCTTTTGGAGCTTTTTCAATGGCCGCAAGATAGGATGTTTTTGCCTTGTCGATATCTTTCATGCCCATATAAAAATTGCCGAGAATGATCATAAGTTCGGGACGATCCGGATTGGACAGGATGGTGCGTTTCAACTCTGCTTCCGCAAGATCGAAGGCTTTTTTCTCAATATAAAACTTGAAAAGAGCCAGATGGGCATCAACTGCCTTGGGATCTTTGGCCACCAATTGTTTGAGTATATTTTCCGCATCATCGAATTTTTTGTTGAGAACCAGAACACGGGCAAGTCCAAGGTAAGCCCTTATCCGGGATGGGTCCAGTTTGATGATTTTCGAAAAAGCGGCGGCAGCTTCATCAAATTGTTTTTTTTCTGTTCCAAGACTGGCCTGAAGAAACAAAACATCAATATTATCGGGAGTTTTTTCCAGTATTTTCTCTACAAGATTTGCAGATTCGTCAAATCGTTTTCCAAGAAAATAGAAGGTGGCCATCTTGAGTTGTGCATCTGTATGTTCAGGATTGAGCTGTACTACGATAGAATATTGTCTGAAAGCTCCTGCTGCATCTCCAAGCTTGAGGTAAATTTCACCGAGCTTTTCATGAGCCTTTATGTAGGTGTGATCGATTTTTACTGCATTTTTCAGTTCGAGTTCAGCACTCTTATACTCTCCTTTTTCAAAATATGCTGTTGCCTTTTCAAAATAAGCGGCTTTTTTTTCCTCATCAGAGGCGCATGACCAGAAAGCCGCCGCAACAACCATAAGCAGGAAAATACTATTAATCGTCTGTTTCAACTTTTTCATAGCTACCTCCATGAAATGTAATAAAATATTTTTTTCTTTCTCGTATCCGAAGCTGGATATGCTACTATCATATCCAGACAATTCTCGCAACAATGGTTTTTGTTTT
>JAUCGE010000144.1 GCA_030377965.1 Desulfobacterales bacterium HSG16 | reverse complement strand
TTTCCATAAACTCACCGCCATTCGGGATCTCAAGGCATCTCAATTGAATAGCTGGATCGGTGAAAGAAAAAGTGATCTTTCGGCTATTTCCAGAGATTCGGAAATACGGCAGCTTGCGGGCGTGCTTATCAACGAAGAACTCACAAAAAATGACAAGGGGTTTGTTGCATCCGCAAAAAATATCCTGGATTCATTTGTAGAGGAATACAGGGCTTACGATGAAATTTTTATCGTTGACGCTTCCACAGGCATTGTTGAATTTTCTACTCAAAACGCCTCTAAAGGTTTGAATGTATCAGAAAAACAGTTTTTCATTGAGCCTTTAAAAACAGGAAGTCCATATATCGGAGACATATATTATTCACATCAATCAAAAAGACCAGCTATGTGCTTTTCCAGACCGATCCGCAGCCTGAGCTTGCAAGGCCGAAAACAATTTGCGATCATGGTGGCAAGGGTTGATCTGACGTATTCCTTATACAATCTGCTTCTGGAACGAACCGGCATGGGAAAAACAGGCGAAACCCTTATTGTCAATAAAGACTTGATGGCATTGAATGACTTGAGATGGCAGGATAACGCTCCACTGAGATTAAAAATCAAGGCAAAGCCCGCTGTACTGGCTTCCCAGGGAAATGCGGGTATTATTGAAGCTCTTGATTACAGGGGAACAGAAGTGTTAGCCTCATATACCTATCTGCCTGAAACACGATGGGGATTTGTCGCAAAACAGGATCTTTCGGAAATTTATGCACCCATCAGTAAGATGCTGTTCAATATAGCGATCATTCTTCTTGCCTCCGCATTGTCCGCCTATGGTCTGGCACACATGCTGGCAATAAATTTTTCAAAACCCATAATAGAATTCACCAAAGTTGCCGCCCAGATTCAGGCAGGAAATCTTTCTGTAAGATGCGCTGTCAAAAGTGAAGATGAATATGGTGTTCTGGCCAATGCGTTAAACAGCATGATCGAATCCATTGAGACCTACGGAACAACACAGATGCATCTGCGGAACCTGGACGAGATATTGGTCAAATCAGCGACTGTGGATGATTTTGGCATAAAATTCATCGAAAAACTGGTCGAAATTACAGACTCCGCATTTGGCACTTTTTATCTGTTCAATTCGAACAAAAAACGATTTGAGCATATTCATTCCATAGGATTTGATAATGAAAGCTTGAAATCACTTGATGAAAATGTCATCAAGGACACATTCGACAGAGCGTCCACGACCGGAAAAATCACCTACATCCGTAAAATTTCCAGAGACGCTGTTTTTACTGTCAACACAATTGCCGGTCCCATTCTTCCTCGAAACATGGTTACCATCCCAATTTTCATAAAAAAACGTGTGACAGCCATTATCGCGTTAGGGAGTCTTGACGATTATTCGGAAACTACGTCCAAAATATTAAAGCAGGTTCAGTCCAGTTCAGGCACTGCCCTTTCCAATATCATATCAACGGAAAAGGCTGTTTCGCTGGCCCATGAACTTAAAAACAACAATGTAGAACTTGAAGCACAGGCCCAGGAATTGAAAGCAATGACAGACGATCTTAAACGGCAGAATACCGAACTGGATATTGCAAGCAGACAGGTTGAAGAAGCCAGCAGGATGAAAAGTGTTTTCCTTTCCAATATGAGTCATGAACTGCGTACCCCCCTCAACTCGGTTATGGCCCTGTCCAGCGTTCTGAAAATGACCACCGCTGAAAAACTTACCCAGGAAGAGCTGGAATATCTCGACGTAATAGAGCGCAACGGTAAGCGCCTTCTTGATCTTATCAACGATATCCTTGACCTTTCCAAAATAGAAGCTGGTCACATGGATGTGGGATTGTCTTTTTTCCAGCTTAAAACCAGCGTTGAAAATGTCATTGACAGCCTGATGCCCCTTGCCAGAGAAAAGAATCTGTCTTTACGCATGGAAATGCCCCCCGATCTTCCAAAAATTCAAAGTGATGAGAGAAGAGTACATCAGATCCTCGTAAACATAGTGAACAACGCAATTAAATTCACGGAAAAAGGAAATGTGACGGTATGGGCCTATCACGAAGATAACAGAATTTACGTCAAGGTGATCGATACCGGAATCGGCATTGCGGAAAAAGACCTGCCATTTATTTTTGAAGAATTCAAGCAAGTTGACGGCTCCACATCCAGAAGGCATGAAGGTACCGGCCTTGGTCTTGCAATTGCCAGCAAAGTAGCTCTGAAACTTGGAGGGAAGCTGCTGGTTGAAAGTCAGCCGGGACAAGGTACGACTTTCACATTGATTCTGCCTGTAAAATGGCTGGCTGAGGCACAGCGGATTGAGGCAATATCTCCATCGAAAGTAAAACCATCTAAAATCGCAGTGGAACGAAAAACCGTGCTTGTGGTAGATGATGAATCGGATGCACTTGAACTTATTACCGATTATCTTTTCAGAGAAGGTTACAACACACTTACAGCGACATCCGGTAAAGACGCGCTCAGACTTGCAGAAGAGTACCGGCCTTTTGCCATAACTCTGGATCTGATCATGCCGGAAATGGACGGATTTGAAACCCTCCAGCTATTAAAACAGAACCCGGTGACCTCGGATATTCCAGTCATTATCGTATCCGTGTCCGAAGACCGAAGAACCGGAATGGCTTTAGGAGCGATAGGACATGTAACAAAACCGGTGATTCGCGATGAACTGATAAAAGAGATATATAAAGTCTGCGTTAAGCCGACCTCGATTATGGTGACGGATGACAATGAGATAGATCGCAATAATATCATGCGAATTCTTAACCAGGAAAACATACCTGCGGCCTCTGCGGAAAATGGAAAAACCTGTATTGAAAAGATCAGAGAGACAGCACCAGATGTACTTGTACTTGATCTGATGATGCCGGAAATGGATGGTTTCGACGTGCTGCAAGTATTGAGAAGCGACCCTCTGACCCTGGGACTTCC
The DNA here is from genome assembly GCA_030377965.1 of Desulfobacterales bacterium HSG16. Classification (GTDB taxonomy): domain Bacteria; phylum Desulfobacterota; class Desulfobacteria; order Desulfobacterales; family HSG16; genus JAUCGE01. The sequence continues at coordinate 6,058 of JAUCGE010000144.1, read as the reverse complement.
GGTCATAATCGTGACAGCAAAGGATCTGACAAGAGAAGAGAAAGAAGTGCTGAATCAATTTGTTGTTTCAGTTCTTTACAAAAGCGATCTTACACCAGAAACTCTGCTCGAAGAAATCGGCAGCAGTCTGCGTCAGATTAAAAACCCGATAGAATCCGGCATTGTCAGGTCAGTCCCACCTACGGGAAAAAGAATTCTGGTAGTTGAAGACAACGACGCAGCACGAGTTCAGGTCAAAATAATTCTCGAACAGGCAGGGTACAGGGTAGATGTAGCCAGCGGGGGAAGAGAGGCCAGAAAAATGGTGGAACAGACAATCCCGGATGGTATTATTCTGGATTTGATGATGCCGGATGTGGATGGCTTTGATGTTCTCGAGAGTGTACGCAGCACGGAAGAAACGGCAGAAATCCCGGTTCTGATACTGACAGCGAAGGATTTGACACCCGACGATTTTAAAAGACTGTCTCATAACAATATTCAGCAGCTTGTTCAAAAAGGTGATGTGGAAAGAGAAGGGCTTTTGCTGAAAGTTAAAATAATGCTCGGCGAAACCGCCCGGACATCTGACACGATTACCGACAAGGCTGAAAGCATGGAAGAACCCAGAATAAAACCTCAGCGGGCATTGACACCCGGACGCAAATTATCAGGTAGTCAAGAACTTCCAATAATTCTGGTCGTTGAGGATAATCCAGACAATATGCTGACCATAAAAGCGGTGCTGAAAAACAAATACTCCATCATAGAAGCAATTGACGGGGAAAAGGGACTCATAGCAGTGATCCGGGACCTGCCTGACCTGGTACTTCTCGATATATCCCTGCCTGGCATGGACGGATATACTGTGGTAAAAGAAATGAAAAAAGATGAAAATGCGAAAAATATACCGGTTATAGCACTGACCGCCCATGCCATGAAAGGCGACCGTGAAAAAGCTATTTCTGCCGGATGTGATGATTATCTGTCCAAACCCATTGATACTGTGAAAATACAGGAAACGATCAAAAAATGGCTGGAACAAACTTGAAATAGACAATATGTCTTAAAAACAACGAGAAAATAGGTAGGGCGGGGTTCCGTCCCCGCCACCTTTCGGCGGGGACGAAACCCCGCCCTGCCGTCATCATTTCATGCTTACAATACGTCCGATTTCACCTTCGATAAACCCAGCAATCTCGCCTGCCTTCTCCGTTTTCATGGTTTTAACGCTTTTGGCCAGCAGTTCGATTTTCTCCTCTTCAATACCAGTAGTTTTGCTGATATAGAAAGCATCCACTTCGCCGTCATCCAGGATAAAACCGCACCCGCCCACAGCACCGATAAATTCATCTTTCACAAAAACAGGAACCACGATTTTCACCATGCCGCCATCACATTCTTCGATAACAGGTTTTTTACTCTTTTCCGCCATACTTGCAATATTGGTATGAGCTATGGCACAGATAAAGGTCTGTCCCTTCTCAGTGGCCTTAACTTCCGGGCATAACTCGTTACACCAATGCATATGATCCGTAATCCTGTAACCGGTGTTATCGAATACGGAAGCATTTAATCCAGACATATCCACAATGGATTTTTCCAGGTTTTTCCAGGTTTCAACCGATGCCACATCTGTCATTTTCATTTTCATTCTCCTTTATATAATAAGCGCGTCAGCTACTATTTCCCATAAGTATTTGACAGTTAGATTTTCCATGCCGTATTCTTTTTTCAGGCTTTCGAACTGGCCGTGACACCCATGACAGGGTACGATTATCATCTCAACTCCAGAAGCTTTGATCTGTTCGATTTTTCGCTTTCCATAGAGAATACGTTCTTTATTATAGCCGTTTGTAAGCGCTCCGCCCCCCCCGCCGCAGCATATCTGATGCTGTTTTACGGGAAAAAGATCCACCCACTTTTCCATGCATTGATCCATTATCCATCTTGGCTCGTCATAATACCCGTATCCGAAGGCCATCTCGGATTTACGGCCATAGTTGCACGGATCATGATATGCAGCCAATATGTTATTTTTTGATTTATCGACGTTTATCCGCTTTTCCTTCAGGTATTTGATAAGAAGATCGAATACCGTAAGTGCATTTATTTTTTCCAGTGCTTCAGGATACCATTTTGTGAGACCAGACCTGGTCGCAAAATAAGCGTGTCCTCATTCCGGCCATAATAGATGCCGGGCCTCAAGCCGTTCCATATTCTCCACTATACGGCCTGTCATGACCTTCATGGATTCGTCATCACCTGTAAAAAGCCCCCAGTTGGTTCCTTCCCAGTTTATGGCAGGAACAGTCCAGTCTTCTTTTGCAGCATGAAAAATTTTCCACCAATGTTTCAAATCGTCCGTATGAGTGTTGGCCAGTTTATTGTGAATGGTCATCAATAAATTTGCGCCGGTTTTATCAACTTCAACCTTGAAATCTTCAAAACCAGGCTCTTCAGCGACTTCTTCAGCAACATCTTCCATGATAAAGACAAAATCTTCTTGAGGAAGCCCCAGATTGTTGCCGGTTTTTATGGCCATATCCAGGCCCTTTTGATTTACCCCCGGAACTTTGTCGCGATCTCTTGTCCCTCTGATATTACGAACAAGGGATGAAATTTTTATCTCCATCGGACATACGGCATCGCAGCGAGCGCACATGGTGCAGATCCAGGGCCATCTTGACTCGACAAGCTGTGCTTCCATGCCAATCGCCACCATCCGGACAAGTTTTCTCGGATCGAATCCATCAATGCCGGACGCTGGACACGCACTGGAACACAACGCGCATGTAAGACACCCCTGCTGGGAAAAGGCCCATGAAGTTAATTTTTCATGATCCAGCAGATTGATATCTACCAGTTCGTCATCTACAGGCATCTGCTCTTCTACCGGAACAGCTGCGGCTTTTTCCTTTTTCGGAACATTTTCTGCTTCCTGATTTTTTCTCTGCCCTGCCCTGCCCCCGATATTTTTCAATTTTTCTTCGAATTCGTTTAAAATACGAGAAAATTCAAATCCCATGTTGGAAGACAAGCTGGCATGAGCAACCCTGTAACCATTATCTACCGAAGGGCCTCCGATGGTTGACAGGATATCTTTTATCCTGCCTGTTCGATTTTTCAAAAGCTCCGGCCCCCTGCTCGAATTGCAGTTGCCTTCATGGCATGTCAGCACAATAACCCCGTCAGCATCTCTGTTGAACGCCGAAAAAATCATCTCATCGGACACGCCTCCGCCACATGGAGCCTCTATGATTTCGATATTTTCGGGAATCGGATACTTTAAAAGCACTGCCTGTTCCCTTGCGACCTTTGCCGAACGCTTGCAGCAATAAACTACTATAAAAGGAGATTTTTCAGCGTGCTTACCGTCCGCACCCGGTGTCGATATGGTTTTAAAATGAGATTCAGAAAATTTAATTGTCTGCCTCGGACATTCGGCAGCACAGATACCGCATTTTTCGCAGGCATCGGGAATAAGCCTCACCCTGCCTTCAATTAAAATAGCCCTGTGGGGACACAGCCTGTAACAGGTTATGCAGCTGACACAGCCTCCTGTGTAAAACTGCGGCAGACTTTCATTTTCCAGAGAAATATCCAAATCATCTGATACAATTTGAAAAGATTCGATTCCAAGAGCAATGTTTGCAGCATCTTCCACATGGGATCGCCGATCTGTATGAAGTCTTGTATCACCTGCAGCCCACACATGTTTTCGGTTGGTCTGAACCGAAAACCAGTGTACATTATCATCTTGCAGAAAACCTTGGTGTCCGGTTTCGACCCCAAAAATTTCAGCAAGAGATTTAAGATAAGGATCGGGCTTGAAAGAGACATCCGCAACTAACATGTCCGCATTTATTACGCTTCTGTTCCTCGTTATTTCGTCTATAAATTTGATTTTGATTCGGCGATCATCCTGTTCGATTTCAGGCATTTGATCCTGAAAACGGATAAAAATCGTACCTGCCTGTACTACCTTTCGATATAAAGATTCAAGCCCTTCTCCGGCTACCTTCAGGTTTTTTGTCATCACATAGGTTCTGCCACAAAATCCAGGATCTGATTCCAGAGCAAGACAGGAATTTAGAATCTGTTGTAAAACAGTTGGAAGGCTTTCTTCCAGAAGACCTGCGAAAAACACGATAGTTTTGCCTGTAAACCTGCTCAGATCAAACTTTTCCGCACTATTTCCCTTTCCTATATTCATAAGTGCTGTGGATGAAAGAGATAAAACCGCATCCGAAGGTTTGAGTCCATAATTTAAAAAATGAGGTTCCTGGACAGCCTGTTGTGCAAGAATTATGTCCGAAACAGTATGTTCGGTTTTTACACCGTTCTTTTCGAGTTCAACGATATATGTATTATCCAGGCAGCTTTTGCAATTGACGACTTTTGTGTTTTCGAGAAGCGTAAGTGTACTTTGTCCGCTTTCACAGCCCTCCTGTAATCTTGCTATATCAGAACAGCATTCCAGTTTGCCTTGAGCTGCAACGATTACATCTGATTTCAAAGATTGCAGGCGGTCGGCTATATTTACAGCACACGGGCCGGAACCAATTATCAATTTAGTTTTCAGGGACATGCTTTTATTCCCCTTTTTTTGTCTGGTCAATATAATTTAACAAAGCAAATACAGCACTGCCAGCGCTTGCTACAGATTCTTTTATGCCCATCGGCCCTGTTGCCGTGCCTGCTGCAAATATACCTTTATCAGGATCTGCCTCTCCACTTGAACCCGGCCTGTTTGGACCCGACTTGTCTGGATTAGATCCGATTGAATCAGATTCAGCAGAATCGTCCAATCTCAAAGCTTCTAAAAATCCGGTATCAGCCTGCTTCAAATCGAATTGAGCCACAAGTTCATCTATATCAGATGCCGGTTCTATGCCTGCGGAAAGAACCATCAGATCAAATACGGATGCTTCGACTTCCTGCAACAGAGGATTGAAAAAAGATACGGCCAGCCTGCCGTCATCAGTTTGATCAATGTCTGCCGGGATCGCCCTGATAAAACTAAATTTTCTTTGAGCCTGCTCGTAATAAGCCTGAAAATCGCTTCCAAAGGTCTGGATGTCGATATAAAAAAAGGTAATTTCTGCATCCGGATTTCGTGTCTTTATCAATCTTGCCATCCGCAAAGCTGACGCACAGCAAATTTTCGAACACCACAGATGTCCAGATTTCAAATCCCTGCTGCCAACGCACTGGATAAAACCGATTTTTCGGGCATACTCTCCGTCTGATACAGATTTGGGCAGATGGCCGTTTCTCAGCATGATTTCAAGATCAAGGTTAGTGATAACATTGTCAAACCGGCCATATCCATAAGACCTGTCCACAGGATCGAAATGATGAAAGCCCGTTGCCATTAAAATAGCATCAGCCTCAATTTTTTCGCTTTTCTTTCCCTTGTCCAGATTTATAGCCTTTTCCGGGCATCTGGTTTCACAGATTCGGCAGGAGCCGTCTGCAAAATAACGGCAGCAGTCCATGGAAACAGCATAATGAGGCCCAGGATGAGCAGCGGACGAACTCTGGATCAATGCCCCTTTTTCTGGACACAAATCAAGACAGACTCCGCATGATGTACATAACTTTTCATCAATGCAGCCAGGGGCTTTTTCGATTTCAATATCGAAATGCCCGTTCCTCAAAACCTTCTTGACACTGCTCGCAGTATGTACCCGAATGTTTGAATTTTGACGGATTTTTGCAAGCCTGTCATCTACCATACATGCCCCGCAGGAAACACAGGCTTCATCAGCCTTGCATGTGAAAAAAGCGGCATGCCCCCCAAGAAAAGATTTTTTTTCGATAAGATCGACACCAATCCCCTGTCTTGCCAGTTCATCTGCTGCGGCAAGACCGGCGATCCCCCCTCCGATAACAAGAACGTTTGCTTCAGATCGGTTCAAAACATACCTCCAAAATACGACCTCGCTTATAAAATAAGGCTTGAAATCAATAAAAAACTTCACAAAATCAAAGGAATGTTTTATGGAAAGAAAGCATGAGTGTCAATAAAAATTGGCATGGAAATGAGGGAATTGGCAGATAGCCGAATACAGGA
>JAUCGE010000143.1 GCA_030377965.1 Desulfobacterales bacterium HSG16 | reverse complement strand
AGCAGTTAGCAGTGATGGACGCATTCTCTATGATTTATTCCAGTCTCATGAAGTTGCAAATAAGAAACAGGGATGAAATTATCCGATATCCGGCTGCCTGACTGATGGATAGAATAAAATTTTTTTAGTGAATAAACAATGACAAAAACAATATCCAAAGAACAAGTGGACAGAGTTATAAGGCGACATACAATGGCTTCGACCGGAGTTGGCCTGCTCCCGGTTCCTGCGGCAGATATTGCCGGGCTGATTGCGGTTCAAGTCAATATGATAAAGGATATCGCTGAATTATATGAAGTACCATTTTTAAAAGATGCTGCAAAAAAGGTGGTGAGTACCTTGATCGGAGGGCTTCTTTTGACCAATGCCATGCCTTTTTTGGCAAGTATGGTCAAATTCATACCGGTGCTTGGACAGGCCGTCGGGGTCGCAGCCATGCCACTGGCCTGCGGGGCATCTACATATGCCACAGGTAAAGTTTTTGTCCAGCATTTCGAGTCGGGCGGGACATTTCTGACCTTCGACCCTGAAAAAGTAAAAGCGCATTATGCCGAAATGATGAAAGAGGGGAAAACCGTCGTTAAAAATGCGAAGGAAAACGATGATGAAAAATGACAGATTATTACGAACATATAAAAATTCGAAGAAGAGGTATTCTGTCGCTCATTACGCCCCGCGCCCAGCTCCGAACGCGGGGACGTAGTTACAAATTTCTTCGGATCTACGCCTTCGCTTCTGTCGCTTTTGCCCTTCCTTTCTTGAGCATTTCGTTATAATACTCTCTGACCTTATCAGGGTTGAAGGTCAAAAAAGTTCCGCCAGATGCAAAGTGCTGATGAAATACTTTTCCGACCGCATAGGTGGTACTCCCTGCGGAAACGGACATGGAAAGAGCGCCAAAGGTTGAACCCACCACAGGAATAAATTTGACAAGGCTGAACACCGCTCCGGCGATCGGTACGGACACGCTTCCGCCGATCAAAGACGAGAGAATGTTTTTCAGTTTATGCTCGGAAAACGGGACACCGTATATCTTTGAAAGTTTTCTTACCATGTTTATTTGAACGCCGGTGATCCCTACCAGATCGACTATGGGCATGGGGACAAGTCCGACGCCCATGGATGCGAGCATGTGGTTTCTGACGATCTTTCTTCCCTGCTCCTTCAAATCCGCTGTTTCTTCCACTGTTTCTTCGATCTTTTTTTCTTCTACCATCTTTTTTCTCCTTTGTTTGAGAAGATTTACAATACGTTATCAAATTCCATCGATTTTGAAAAAAACGCAACATTCATATGCTCGTTTCTTGACGAGTCAGAATCAAGATGTTTTCTGCCAGTTGGTCATCATATCCATCCTCTGATATACAGGATCAAAAGAATCGGAAAATCGATAATTTTGCAATGATCCGACTATGAGTTTCATTACTCTTTCGGTTTGTTCAAAAATAAAAAAATGCCCTCCATCAAATTTCCTGGCAGATAACGGATGACTTGTTATATCCTGCCATTTCATCACATCCTCGAAAGCGACTTTATGATCTTTTGCCCCGCTCATCGCAGTGACAGGTATCCCAAGAGGGGAATCTTCCTGCTCGTATGCATAGTTTTCAATGGCCTTGAAATCCGCCCGCAGTATAGGTAAAAACATGTTTATAAGCTCCGGCTCTTTCAATACTTGTTCAGGAATTCCGCCATAAGATAGAACACCTTTGAGAAAGGCAGCTCCCGGAAGTTTATGCAATACTTGGGCATCGATGCAGGCAGGTGCTATACGTCCTGAAACGAAAAGATGAACCGGGTCCGGCAGATTTTCCGAACCGATTTTTCTGCATAGCAGATAACCAAGCGTCGCACCAAAACTATGTCCGTAAATAGCATAGGGATGGCAGATATCCTGGCGGATTTGTGAAACGAGATCATCCGTGATTTTATGAATATCGCTGAGAAGCGGCTCACACAGCCTTTTTCCATGTCCGGGAAGATCGACCCGGATCAATTCGAGCCAGGAGGGTGTGTATTGCAGAAAATCATTATAAGAATGAAATCCACCGCCGGAAAACGGAAGCAGAAACAATTTTATTTTCATCAAAATTTCCTTTGATAATGAGTTTTATGTAAGAGTACAATAAATGAACTGTTATCAATCCAGCCGTCCATATTCCAGGTGCAGCACCCGGTCCGCGGTATGAAAATACATGTCGTCATGGGTGACGGCTATGACGGTTTTACCTTCTGCCTTGAATTCCGGCAGCAGGGTCATGTAAAAAAACTCCCTGAAATGGGGGTCCTGGTCAGCCGCCCATTCATCAAGCACAAAAATCGGTTTGTCTTCCATTATGGTGATTACCATGGCCAGTCGTTTTTTCTGGCCGGTTGAAAGATCGAGAGTACTGAATCTTCCATCTTTCCATTTTACCCGTTTTTCTAGCTGAAAACGTTTCAGGAGGGAATTGAGCTTCGATTCATCGATCTCTTCCATGCCGTACAGGCCGTCGAAAAGGTGGAAATCGGTGAAGATCGGTCCGAACAACTCCCGGTACAGGCGGATATCCGTCTCATCTCCGCCATTTAGAAAGACCTGGCCCGTATCCGCGGGATACAGTCCGGTCATGAGGTTGAGCAGCGTGGATTTACCGGAACCGTTGCCGCCTGTTATGAAAACGATTTCACCGGCTGAAAACGAGATATTCAGCGGACCAATGGAGAAAGGGCGGTTGTCTTGTGCCGGATAGGTGAAAGAGATATCATCGTACCGAACGGATTTATAACTGCCCGGTTCAGATTCATCAGACTCATCAGGACTGACCGCCTCCACAGGTTCCCGGTCCAGATTCTTCATTCTGTTTTCAAACCGGAAGAGCCTCTGAATTGACAGGTAAGCCATATGAAACTGAGGATACTGGTCAATGACCTGCTGCAGGGGGATGGTAAGAACGAGGGCCACCGCGACCGGCAGTATGTATGGCGGTAATCCCAGCCACGGAAGTATGAGGAGCATCAGCAGCAGGATGGCTTGCCAGAATCCGTATGTGACGCTGGCGTTGTTTGCATAATAACGCACAGCCTGAAGTTTCAATTTCCTCAAACAGGATGCGTGATGCCCAAGCGATCTGTGATAGAAATCATTGCTTTTTTCGTCACTGAGTTTCAGTTCCTTGAACCCTTCTATTAGGTGATTGACAGCATCTAACAATTTTTTCTCCTGATCCCGCACCTTCTCGAAAAGCTCTATCAGCTTTTTATGGTTGGAAAAATAGACGGTCGCCCCGATTCCGGTAAGCAGAAGCATTACAATACAGGCAGGCAGGTAAAGAATGCCGATATAAACATATATCATTGCCATTCTCGTTCCTCCCAAAAAACAGTACAGGATGATATCCGATGTCGCCGCAACTGTCCGGATGTCCGAGGTTAGAGCCGTATAAATTCTGCCTGTGCCGACATGTTTAAGGGTCAGCAGGTCGGTTTGCCGTGCGTGGTCCGTCACATCTATACGGAGAGCTGCAATCCGGTTTTCGACTGCCTGATGAAAGATCCTCTGAAGCCTGCGAAATGTCATTACCAAAAGAATGAGAAAAAAGATAAACAAGATAAACACTATAGCCGGGATCTGTTCCTGATGGGGTATATGAATGAGGATGACGGCCAGGCTGACCATGCTCAGAGACAACATCGGCAACAACCAGAATACCTTTTTGACCGCATCACGCTCTTGCTCGAATATCTGCCGGAGTTGCTCCAGCATCCCTTCCTCGATGCGTTTCCGTTCCTGCTTTTTCGTCTTTTTCCCTGTATCATGGTCGTCTCGGAAAATTGCATCATCAGACGAATGCTGTGTTTTTTCAACGGAAATTTCTTCCACCGAATTTTTTTCAGCTAAAAGCGGTACGGGAGTATGAGAAAAAAACGGATGAGTCGGCTTTTCCCGATTTGGCCGCCATAGTTCCGCAATCCTGCCGTACTCCATCCGAATCACCTTGTCCGCAATGTGGAAATACCGGTCATCATGGGTGATGGCGATAACAGTTTTACCTTTTTCTTTAAGAGCGGGAAGGATATTTTCATAAAAATAGCGGCGGAAATGCGGATCCTGATCCGCTGCCCATTCGTCAAATACAAAGACCGGCCTGTCTTCCATCATGGCAATGACCAGGGCAAGCCGCTTCCGCTGCCCGGTTGAAAGATCCAGGGTGGTGAATTGATCCTGGTCATACCGGGTTTTCTCCTCCAGTTCCGTCAGTCTCAACAATTGGCTGACACGCTTCTCATCCACTGCATCCGTTCCGTAAAGCCTGTCGAACAGGTGAAAATCGGCAAATACGGCAGAAAACATATGCCGACAGGTTTTCATGGAAACCGGACGGCCGTCGATTTTTACAACCCCGTCATCGGGCGGATACAGTCCGGTCAGAACGTTCATGAAAGTGGATTTACCACTGCCGTTGCCACCTACGATAAAAAGGATCTCACCAGATTTTACGGTCAGGTTATCGATGCTGATTGAAAACCCATGCCCATTATTGGTCGAAGGATAGGCAAACCGAATGTCATCCATTGTAATGGAATGAAAATCCTCGATTGACTTCCGGGAGGGAGTGAGAATATCCTCATCCGCTTCTTTGAGGGCATCCCGATCGAACAGTCGCCGCAATTGCTCCAGTGCCGCATTTCCCTCTGCGACATGATGCACCGCGGAATTGATGGTCATATCAATTTGCAAGGTAAATAGTAATATGATGATAATTTTGGAGATATCCATCGGGGAAAAAGATATGGAAAAATACGTACAGCAGGCCATCGTCATCATGTGAATCAGCAGGCCGGAAAGCACGAGTTCCGCTCCGTAACGCCTGCTCTTGACCCGCAGCCTTTTGCCTGCTTCTATCCTGGGCAGAAGATAATTATTGAAGATATCATCACTTTTCTTCCGGTTAAATTTCAGTTCCTTGAACCCGTACAGATGATTTCGGAATGCAGTGAACACCTCTTTTTCTTCCTTGAATTGTTCACGGACAAAGGAAAAGATGATCTTTCCGAACATCTCCTGAATCAGAATTTGTAAAAACCGTGATCCCAGGAGGAACAGCCCGAAGATGGGGGAAATGAAGAAGGTAATATATAGCCAGCCGATAAAAAGAATCATGTATGCCTGGAAAGATTCCATGTTTTTGGCTGCCGCATTGCTGACGGTCTGAGCGTCTGCAATACTTATGAAAATATCCTGCTGGTTGAACAGTTCGAACTCCGGCAGTTCGGTATGACGAGCGGTATTTGTGACCCGCAGGACCATTTCTTCCATGGCCCTTCCGACAAGAGCCTCTGTTTTCTTCTGTACCATGTGCTTGGAAACAAGAAAGGCCATCGAGACTATCGGCAGGGTGACAGCATAAAACAGATATTGGCCTTTTGAATAAATATTCAATGCAGCGTCGGGAAACAGTATCAAAAGCATCCCGCCCGCTATACCGTTTATTACAGATAGAATTATGATGTACAAGGTTGCGATTTCGGATGCCGCCCATAGAAATTTAAACAGTTTCATATGTTTTTACCTGCCGATCGCGAGAGCCGGTTTCCGAATTTTTTTTGGGGGACAGGTTGTTCCTGCATAATTCTCCTTTGTAACGGTAGGCCAGGGTTTAAGTCTCCGCCATCTTTCGGGGGGGACGGAATCCCGCCTACCGTTTTATCTGATCAGATCCACATATGGAAAAGTCATTCAATAGCTGTTTCCTGTCATCAATCAGAAACTAAATTTCAGGCCAAAGGCGAGGACTGTGTCCATTTTCTCCAGTTCGCCAGCTTTGAGTCCGGCTGCCTTGCGTGCGTCAAGATATTTTTGAACAGCGTCAATAAAAGAATTGTTGTCATAATTCAGCGCATATGAGGTGACGAAAGAGATGTGCTTTGTCAGCTTACAATTCAAAGCGAGGTTGACCGTCCAATGATAGTATTCCGTATCTTTTAAAAACATCGCATACATCGCGTTTTCCGTGAAAGTGACCGTGTCAGTGATTTTCCATCGGAGCATCTGGCTGAAATATACATCGTCAGAACTATAATCCTCGACGGGTTTGAAATCGCGATACATCGGTTTCCCCGTAATTTTATCGTTCATGTATTCAGTATCCGTATAACCATAAAATGCACCCATATTCACAATCAGATCCGGACGATCTATCAATCCGAACAATGCTCCTCCGAAGTAGCCCACACGATTTTTTAAATACTTGGCGCTGTCATTCATGGTCCATATCGTTCCGGCAGTGACTTCCATCCAGTCTGTCAGGGCATATCTGAATTTGTGATTTAAACTCTGTGATTCCACACTGGTGGATGCGTTCATGAGTGCTATATCCGTATCGCTTTTGCTGAGTTGAAAGGCTGTGATGCTGGTCAATAACTGCTTCCTCAATGCCAGCTCTGCACTGCCTCGATGCATTGTCGCATCCACATTGCCGCTCATTTCCGAAAAAGAATATGATGCTTCGAAACGGTACAGCAGGGGATCGGGCAGGGGGGTAAATTTTTTCGCGTTTTTGGCCCACCACCATTTACCCTGCACTGCCTCGCCACTGGCAATCCAACTGTCATTTTCAATCGCCAGGGATTGCTGCCCTGGTTGTTTTTCGTCACCGCCAAACGATACAGGTACGAAAAACATTGTAAACATCAACGAAAGAACCACATAACTTGATAATTTTTTCATCTTTTTTCTCCTTGTTCAGTTAATAAATTGAGTGATCCGGCCTGTTGTCATCCTTGTCACCGTGTTTCTGTATTCCATTTTCATCTCCTTTGCAAGTATTCAGTCAACCGGTTCATCGAGTGCCTGTACATAATCGATAATCACTCATCGTCTCGAAGCGTCGATTCAGCAGTTTTGCCGTCTCTTCCATGAGTTTTTCCCCGATGACATCGACATGGCGGTTTGGCCATTTTTCCAGTTCAGTCCCCTTCACCCACTGGTTGAATGCTCCGAGAGCAGGCCCGCAATGTATCTGATAATCCACCTTTTGATCTTCATCGCCTTTCATTGCCAGCCGCATTCCATTGACAAAGTACCATTTGAAAATCAACGCCATTTTCTGTTTCGGATTTTTTTCAGCCTTTTTTATCTCTTCAGGAAAATTCCGGGAATAGTACGACCTGGTTTCCTCGTAAACTTCTTCAAAGCTGCGTTTGAAATATCGGTCTTGAATCTGACGTTTCGTTTTCTCGTCTATTTCATCCAGTGAATTGTGTTGTCTGTAAAGATCATACAGTTTGTTGGCCCTGGCCGGAAAAAAGAGACCTTTTCGTACAACCTGAACTTTCGCGCCCATTTCGAACATGTCACCTGCCGGCGCGTAGTCCGTATCCTGGACTTCAACATATTGAAGTATGTCTTTTACCGCATCACTCGTTCCTGCTTCTGCCGTGCATTGGTTCACAGATCCGGTCAGGATGAAATCCGCTCCCAGTACAAAAGCGGCAGCCGCGGCCTCCGGTGTTCCGATACCGCCGGCAGCACCTACACACACCTTACGGGCATATCCGTGTTTTTCACATATCCTGTCCCTCAGTCGGATCATGGCGGGAAGCAAAACCGTCATTGTTCCCTGGTCAGTATGTCCGCCGGAATCAGCTTCAACGCATATATGATCTGCCATGGACACTTTTCTTGAAAGTTGCGCCTGTTCTTTGGATATCCGTTTTTCATCAAGCAATTTTTTGACGATCCGTTCGGGTGCGGGGCTTAAAAACAGCTCTGCAACCTCGGGTCTCGATATTTTTGCCATTACCCTGTGAGCAGATGAAATTTTCCCTGTATCCTCGCGGCGCAACCCTTTAAGCCGATACATGGCCAGGGCCGGTGTTATCTGCATGTAAGCGGCAGCCTCGATGTCTGTCACGCCGCATTTCAAAAACAGATCGACTATATCTTCTTCCTTTTTGGGCCGTCCGATATTGGCCATCAGGTTCATCCCGAAAGCCTCGTTGCCGTCCAGTTCGTTCCGGATACGCCGGATAGCGTCTTCGATCCTGGACAGTCCGAGTCCGCCGGTTCCGAAATATCCCATCATTTTTGCTTTACCCATCCTGATCACAAGCTCTTCGGAGGCTATGCCCTTTACCATTGCCCCGGTTACATACGCGTATTTAAGTCCGTAATCATTCTTGAAACCAGCGCTTCCGAGAGACGATGCAGTAAACCGGGGCTGCGGGTTGCAATTTTTCGATCCAATGGCCGATTTTTTCGTTTTGGCTTCCCCGGACTTTGGCAGGGGAGAAGATTGTTTTTCTATTTTTCGGATCAGGCCGGCCAGAACTTTTCCGGGACCGATCTCAGTAAATTCTGCCACCTTCTGCCCCATGAGATAACGGATGGTGTCGATCCACAGCACCGGCGAGGTAATCTGGTCACTCAGCGATGTTTTTATATCTTCCCGGCGATATGGTCTCGCTGTAGTATTTGAAATTACAGAGATACGCGGAGAGTCGAAGGTAAATCTCTCCAGAAAACGGGAAAACTCTTCTGCGGTCTCTTTCATATAAGGGGAATGAAACGCACCGCTGACTCTCAGAGGGGCAAATAATTTCACCCCCGCAGACTTACGAAACGCTTGCCCGGCTTTTTCGATATCCTTTTTCGAGCCTGAAATGACAAGTTGATCATTGCAGTTGTAATTGGCAATGCAGACATCCGTAAGCCCTTTTCCTATGAGGATATCCGTAATTTTTCCCTCATCGGACCCGACTATCGCAGCCATTGCCCCGCCCTTGACCCGAGCCATCAGCCTGCCTCGTTTCCGTACAAGGCAAAGACCTGTTTCAAAGTCGAAAACTCCTGCTGCAAAAAGGGCATTGTATTCCCCCAGGCTGTGTCCTGCCAAAAAATCAGGGGAATGGCCGGTTTCAGCCATATACTGCATCCAGGACAGGGCATTTACCACATACAGGGCAGGCTGTGTGTAATCGGTTTGTGCCAACCGTTTATAAGGATCATTGATGCACAATTCCTTTATGCTGTATCCAAGAATCTCATCCTGTGATAGCGAGAGCGAATGCAATGAGCGCTATCCCTGCAAATTTTCTGATGTGCATAATTTCTCCTTCTCAGTTTTTCAATTAGGGAATTTCCGGAAAAAGACA
>JAUCGE010000142.1 GCA_030377965.1 Desulfobacterales bacterium HSG16 | reverse complement strand
CGGAGGCAATTTAAATGAATCCTTATCCCAGCTTGCTCGCAGTGGGCATCATAGCGGTATTTCTTCTCTCATACCTGCCGTTTCAGATCAAAAATCAATATCTTTCATTTGTACTGACAGTTATGACATCGATTATATCCTTATCTTTTATCTTTCTGCTGACCAAACAGTGGCTTGATAAGGAGCATGACAAGAATCGGCGTGAAACAAAGGAAAAATACGAAAGAAAGATCCGAAGGCTTAAAAAAGAACATGACACCACGACTCTCGAAAAAACTATAAGGGATGGAACAAGAACCCTGATAAAAAACGCTCTTGATTATTTCAAGATCGAAAATATCAAAAATGAGATGGGAGCGACAGCAGCTATTCAGAACCTCCAGTTGGACAAATACGGTCAGATCATTGAGCTTCTTGCCGATTTTTCTCTCATTCTTCCAGACTATCAGGAAAACAGACAGATTGTTCAAGAAGAAATTGATCATCAAATCGAAGTTTACAGGATTGATGAAAAACCCTTTGCCATGTTCATGGAAAGAATCCTTGAAAAATATGTGATTACTGTAACAAAGAAGATACGCGAAAAAGTGGATCAAAGCGTACTTGAAAGCATGAAGACATGCCCCCGCTGTGCAGAGCGTGTTCTGGTCAAAGCAAGAATTTGCAAACATTGCGGTTATGAATTCAAAACCATTCCCAAATCTCCGATGTACAGCACGGTTGCTCTGGACAGGGTGGAAAAGGGAAAGGCGATGTTCAAGGCAGGTAAATACAAGGAAGCTATCGAGCTTATGAGCAACGCTATTGAATTAAAACCAAATTACGCTATTGCCTATTATAATCGAGCTATCGTTTATAATAAAATGGGAAAGAGCAAGGATGCTGAAAACGATCTGAAAGAAGCTTGCTATCTCGGACATAAAAAAGCCAGGGAACTTCTGGGAACAAAAGAATAACTGCTTTCAATTCTGCCAGACATAAAAAGGTGGGAAGGATATTGAAATGTCCAATGCAAAAAACGACAGTGAAACCACACTCAACGATATTAAAATCTTCTGGAAATGGTTTCTGTCAACCTGGATTATATGGACGTTGGTTATCTGGAGTGTGGCAGGATGGTTTTTATCAGAAACCGGCCAGGCGGAGCCGATTTTCATGGAAAGTAAGTGGTTTCTATGGCTTCTGGCGAGCTATATTTTTTCCTGCTTGTCAGGAACCGCCTTCACAGGGTGCTGGGCATGGCTTTTTTTCAGGCTGACCAAAAGATATAAAGAAAAAATAGATGCTCTGATATTAGAAAACAAAAACGAAAGAACTTCCAGAGATCAGGAAAAATTTTCAAACCAGATCGAAACCGTTCCAGGAAAATCCCATAATTTTGAGGGGGCAAAAGATAAAAAGCTCAAAGTTCTGCTGGCAGAAGATTTTGTTCTCAACCAGAAAATGATCTGCATACTGCTCAACCGCAGGGGATATGATGTCGAACTGGCAAAAAATGGCATTGAAGCAATTTCAATGTTTCAACAAGAAGCTTTTGACCTGATCCTCATGGACCTCTGTATGTCTGAAATGGATGGCTGCGAAGCCACTCGCATGATCAGAAAAATTGAGGCTGAAAAAGGCGGGCATATTCCCATAATTGCTGTCACAGCCTGCAATCTGCCTGAAGACAGGAATCGATGTCTGGATGCCGGGATGGACGATTATATTACCAAACCCATTCAGGAAGCCAAATTAATCAAAGCTATCAAAACTCTGTCAGTAAAATTTCAAAATAATAACAAAACTTCCTGTAATAATAATGATGAACAAAAGACAGGCACAGAAGTCACTGCCATCGACATCAAGGCTCTTTTTGTCATTGTGGATGAAAGCTGGGAACTGGTTTGTGAACTTATTGAGCTGTATTTAAAAAATCTTGCCCCTATACTTTCAAAAATTGAACTCAGTATTGCCGAAGCTGATGCACCATCATTGGTATTTGCAGCTCATTCATTAAAAGGCATGAGCTGCAATATCGCTGCCATGAAAATGTCAGATCTTGCCCTGGATATTGAAAAGAAAGGCAGGACAAACGATATTTCAGGCGCAGAAAAAAAATATGAAGATATTGTCTGTGAAAGCGAAGTACTCAAAGCTGATGCCCTTAAAATACTGAAAATGCCCGCCTCAATACTTTCTTGAAAAGTGAATTATCTGAAAATATATATGTCTCAAGTTATTGATTGCCATTTATCTTCTGTTATAGTATACATTCAGATCAACGATAGATACATTCATATTGATTCTCGCAATTTCAGGAGATATATAAATGCGACAAGCCAGCAGAGCAGCAACAGGCCATGTTATCAGGTTGCCAGGGAACACAGATACCTTGTGCCACAGGTGCGGATGCAGATTCGAACCAGAAGAAGAGCAGATGCACCCCGACATCATTTTATGCCCCAAGTGCGGACACGAAGGAGAAACTATGGAAACCATCCGTACTCAACTGGCATTTCCGAGGACTGATCGGTCCGGGCCAAAAGCGGCTTCGATAAATCCGAATTACCCTATTCTTCTGAACCATGAAATCATGTTCATACTGACTTTGAGCATGATTATGGGAGTTCTCCTCATCATTGCCCAGTTTACCCTTTCTCTGGGTCATGTATGGTTTCTTGACGTGGCCCTGGCCCTTGTTTTCACACTCCTTGGTATTATTCTCACGGATGATATTGTAAATCAGATCGAAATTCTGTTTGCAAAAACTCTGGCTCAAAAAATCGATAACAATCATCTGTACAAATCATTAAAGCTTAAAAATTATCCTGATAGAAACATCGATTTTTTCATCGGTTTTTTTTATACGACAACCATTGCCCTGGCAATATATCTTACCTTTGGCAACAAAGACTTTCATTTTTCCGAATTGCCGATTTTCCTGCAAAAACTTCTGATTGCAGCCAACAGCATCTGGCATCTTGAAGTTATGACCATGTTCATGGACATAGCTTTATATTCATGCCTGCTCATATGCGGCATATCAGGTATTATAGCGGGAGCCTACCATTTTTTCAAAAACGGAATTCCTCCCCTTGCAAAATTTTTTTTTCTGTTTCCAATGGTCTATCTGTTTCACAAGATTCTGGTGGTACATGAATCATTTAAAAGTATTATCAAGGTGTTTTTGTTTATCATCATCACCTTGAAAGAATTTCTGGCCAGCTGCCTGTATCTGACAGTGTCATGGCTGATCGGACTTCAGAAAAAACATAACATCGCCAACCTGGAAGTTGATTACCTGTTATATGTAAGGCTTGCCTTTGCAGTAGCTGGTATGTCAGGCTACCTGCTCATTGCAGCCACCCGGTATTGAAATACTCAATAAAGAAAAAAATATGAACGAAGCAAACGATTTTTCAAAGACATTCGAAGCGGAACAATTCAGAATGAGGGTGATTCTGGTCAGCATTTCGTTTCTGACAGGCACTATTTTTGCGGGTGTGAAATACTGGGCTTTCCGACATACGGGTTCAGCTATTCTGTTATCAGATACCATGGTTTCTCTCATGCTCATACCGGCCAGCGCTTTTGCCATGTTCAGCCTGTTAATGGCCGCACGGGATGCTGACGATGTTGGTGAAAGAGAACTCGGAGGTGGCAGAAGTGAATATTTTATTGCCGGAATCGAAGGCCCGTTTTTTATTATCGGGGCTTTAATTATATTCAAAATCGGTATAAAACAAGCATTTCAGGCCACCGAACTGACTGGACTTTCAACAGGACTATGGGTCCTTTTTGCTGGAGCAATTGCAGGGATACTTCTCGGTATGTCGTATTTGTGGACAGACATGCGAAGTTCCAATACCATTATTACTACACACGATCGTCATGTTGTTACCGGTATGTACCTGGGTTCTGCCTCACTTGTGGGACTATTTTTTGCATATATAACTGGCTGGTACGTAATTGACGGCTTTGTGGCATGTATTATAGCCCTTCATCTCATGGCAGAAGGCGGTAAGCTCCTTTTACTGCCTCTCAAAGGTTTCGTAGACACTTCAGAACCTGATTTTCTCACTGCCACCTGTCAGTTGTTCAACGAACACCGCAAGGAAATATGGGTAGATATCCACCAGTTGAGAACATGGTACGCCAATGGCCGTATCAATGTGGAGTTCCATATCATTCTGCCAAGAAATTTTTCAGTGGAAGAAGCATACCAGGAACCTAAAGATTTACATAACATGATTAACGATCAGTTCGGCAGAACATCCAACGTGCTGATTCATATCGAACCCTGTATAGAAACCGATTGCCCTTTCTGCAGTTACCAGGTCTGCGAGCTTCGAGGCAGGGAAAGCCCGAAAAAAGAGACTCTCTGGAATGTCGAAAGCCTCACGTCCAAAGGCGGTCCGAGCGAAAGGATCAGGAGCAATAAATGGACAGCTCCTGCCAAACTCATGTCCAAGGCCATAGAAGTAGCTGACACAAATACGTCACTTTTGGAATGGCTGTTCGAGATCATGCAGCAGAAAGATATCAACCATAGCGCTATATTAAAGAAAATGGAAGACTCTGAAATCGAGTTCAGAGAAAGTGTTCTGGCCGAAGAATTGCTTAAACAGCAAGTGCCGGGGCTTCGCAAGATGCTGGCAAAAATGCTCATATTTCAGCTGGCAGTTCCTCTTGCAGCCATATCTATGGTATGTAAAAAAGTAATGGACCTTGAAAAATATGTTGACCAGGCATCTTCTCTCGGTCTGCTGGAGCTTTCCCGTAAAGATTCAAAGAAAGTCTATACTGTTCCCACTATAATAATTCCCATGCTTCAAGAATATCTGCCTGAAAACCATCAATCCCTTGCCAGGGTAGCTGTAAAAACTTTATACCGCATATGGTGGGACCCTGAAAAAATTCCGTCAGAAGATCGATCTACAGAGATACATCGACTCGCTATGGAAAGCATGGAAAAAAAGATTGCAGTAGAAGTAGCAGAACAACTTTCGGCCCTGTGGACACAGCAGAAACAACCTGACAAGGCCATCACTCTGTGCAATGAAACTCTGGTCATTGCTCCAGACGATTATCGACTACTTCGGAATATAGCTATTGCCGAAAAAGCTAAAGGTAATATTGCAAAATCTTTGAAATTCTACCAGCGCGGATTGCAGAACTGTCCTGATGATGCACAGAAAGATAAAGGTTCCATTCTTCATAACATGGCTGTAATCTATGCGAGACAAGGTAAAAATAACCAGGCCCTCACACTTTTCGAAAGATCCCTTGAAATCAAGGACGCAATAGACAATATAGAAGGCAAAGCCGCAACTCTGGCATGGCTCGCTGTTATCTATATGGGCCAGGGCAATGTCAAAGGTGCCTTGCGGCTTCATAAGCAATCCTTGCAACTCCAGAAAAAACTCGGTGATATGAAAGGCATGGCATCCACATATCACCAGATAGCAGGCATTCATGCAAAGGAAGGAAATTATAATGAAGCAATGTCTCTTTATCGCCAGGCCCTTGAGATAAAAAATGCTCTTGGAGATGATAAAAGCCGAGCCGCTACCATATCTAAAATGGCAGCTATTTACGAGGAGCAGGATCAGCCGAAAGAATCGCTTTCTCTTTATCAGCAACTCCTTGCCATCCATAAAAAACTGGGCGATACCGCAGCTCATGCACAAACTCTGGCAGTGATGTCCAGACTTTCAGTATCGATTTTTAAACAGTTTAAAACGCCAGGTTCACAAAATCCGAAGAAACGGGTTTTAAAAAACTGAGTCGTTTTTATAATTGTAATTGATTTCTATCCCTTTTTTGTATAAGAAAACACGGTAAGGGAAGTCAAAAAAAATTATTTTCTCTGACATCCCTGAAGGCGTTATCATTAATTGAGTCCTTCCTGTATTTAAGGATTTTACCGATAAATTTTGCAGACCAGGATATTTACCGGATCAATCAAAGGAAGGCAATCAACTCATTTGCAAAGGAGTATTTTATGAAGACCGAATTTTCCTTGAAGGTTATGGTTGCATCCCTTATCTGCTGTGTCTGTTTTTTCCCTCTTATTGCAGATGCCGACGTTAAAAACCCAGATACTTTCGTGTTCGCGTCCTATGGCACTGTAAGAACTCTTGACCCTTGTGTCGCCTATGATACGGTCAGCCGCCAGAGAATTCTCAATATCTATGAACCACTGGTTTTCTTTGATGGATCAGCTACGGACAAATTCGTTCCACTGGCTGCTGCAGAAGTTCCGACCGTAGCAAACGGCGGTATTACAACCGATGGAAAAACATATACTTTCACCATCCGTAAAGGCATAAAATTTCAAGAGGGTGGAGAGCTTTCTCCTGAAGATGTTGTCTATTCCCTCAAAAGAAACATGATTGCCGACCCTGATGGCGGGCCAATGTGGATGCTGCTCGAAGCTTTGACCGGAAAAGGCTCGACCAGAGATAAAAAAGGTAATATCCTGCCGGAAATTTTTGAAACAATAGATAAAAGCATTGAGGTAAAAGGCGATAAAGTGATTCTGCACCTGCCAAAGCCCTATCCGCCTTTGATGGGAATCCTCGCTTATTCTTCGTCCGTTGTTATCGATAAGGAATGGGCAGTCACTAAAGGATGCTGGGATGGTAAAATCGAAAATGCCGCAAAATATAACAAACCAGACCCCGGACACGAGCCGCTGCAGAAAATCAGTAATGGTTCAGGCGCTTACAGAATGAAATCCTGGGAACCATCCAACCAGTTCATCTTTGATCGCTTTGATGGCTACTGGGGTCCAAAACCGGCTCTCAAAACCGCTATATTCAAATATGTAAAGGAATGGTCAACAAGAAAACTCATGCTCCAGAACGGGGATGCCGACCGTGTCATGGTGGATAATCCTTACGTCCCGGAAGTCAAAGCCATGAAAGGCTTGAAGTTTTATAAAGTTCCCCAGTTGTCCATCACGACTGCCTGCCTCTGCCAGAACATAGAAACAAGAGGAAATTCGGATATCGGTTCCGGCAAGCTTGACGGCAAAGGAATTCCTCCTAACTTTTTTTCCGATATAAATGTCAGAAAAGCGTTTCTGCACGCATTCGACCGCAAACTTTATGCAGAAGATGTGTTCGACAACATGGTGATCATGCCCACAAGCCCCAATATCGAAGGTCTTGCCTATCATAAGGAAAATGTGCCGGTTTATGATTTCGATCTTGCAAAATCCGCAGAGTTCATGAAAAAAGCCTGGGGCGGCAAGGTCTGGGAAAAAGGTTTTGAAATGGTAGTCACATATAATACCGGCAATGAAATGAGAGAAGCCGCAGCCCAGATGATGGTGGAAAATATCATGTCCCTGAACCGCAAGTTCAAGATTGAAACCAGGAGCGTGGACTGGAAGGATTATCTCGTCAAATACAGAGCCTTCATGTTCCCGATCTTTATCATCGGGTGGGGCGCTGACTATGCTGATCCCCATAATTTTGTTTATACTTATATGCATTCCCAGGGTGTTTATGGCCGATATATGGCATATCAGAATGACGAGATCGATAAATTGTGCGATGCTGGCATAGATACTGCCAACCCTGCAAAACGCGATATAATATACACAAAACTCCAGAAACTCTGGTACGAGGAAGCAATTGCAGTTCCTCTTTATCAGCAGATAGAAATACGCGCATATCGCGATTATGTTCATGGATACGTTCCAAATCCCATGTTCAATCAGGAATGGGAAAACCTTAAAATGATGAGTAAAAAATAGTGTCTGCTTTCATTACAAGAAGACTGCTTTTTCTTATCCTTGTGCTGTTCGGTGTTTCGGTGCTGATTTTCGGTATTCTCATGACTTTCAGCCCGGAGCGCCGTGCTGCTTCATACGTCTCGTCTCCACAGCAGGCAAAGGATATCCCCAACCTGATCCAGAAGTACGGTCTTGATGATCCTTTTTATGTCCAGTATGTACGCTGGATCAAAGAAATTTCTTCAGGCAATTTCGGGTGGTCTCTGGTTGCTGCAAGGCCGGTATGGGATGCGTTCTGGCAATATTTCCCTGTCACCCTGGAACTGAACCTTTTTGTCTCACCTCTGATCGTTATTATCGGCATATGGCTCGGAACCTATTCAGGAATAAGAAAAGACACATGGTTCGATCATCTTGCCCGAATTTTTGCTATTATAGGCTGGTCTCTGCCCACATTTCTGTTCGCCTTGATTCTGCTCATGGTCTTTTACGGATATTTCAATGCACTGGGTCCGGGAATCTTGAGCGATAATATCCATATGTACGTGGTGAACAACCCCGAAACTTTCATAAGATATACGGGCATGTACACCATAGACGGGTTGCTGAACGGCCAGCTCGAAGTAACTTTCGACGCTTTAAAGCATCTTGTTCTTCCTGTCATAACCCAGGTAATCGTGGTGGTTGCCCTGCTCATGCGGATCATGCGTTCCGGCATGATTGAAGAGATGTCAAAAGATTATATCATGACTGCCAGAGCCAAAGGAGCGGACAGACGCACGATCTATATCGGCCACGCCCGGAAAAACGCGCTTATTCCCGTTATAACGGTAGCAGGCCAGCTTGTGGCTTTCTCAATGGAAGGCAGCATAGCAGTCGAAGTTGTATTCAACCGCCAGGGCATAGGATGGTGGCTTGCAGAATCGGCTATCCAGCTGGATATGCCGGTTTTGATGTGTATCTGCCTGTTCATGGGGCTTGTGTTTGTTATGACGAATCTTATCATTGATATTCTTTATGCGACTATTGATCCGAGGATTCGTTTGGCGTAGGAAAGGGGCTTTTCCGATCACACAAAGTCCCATGCTACTGCCTGACATCCGTCAATTTAGGCTTGACTTCAGAGTGAATTTATATTATGCTACATGTAATTTAGTATTAAGGCGAGATGATTGGCATTAGTAAAAATTTCAACAACAAGTATATTGGACTATACAGGCATAAGTAACACAAAAGAATAACACCAATAACAGCTTGAAACGGAAAAACTAAAATGAGTACACACCAGATTGAATCGGTAGTTAATGAGTACGGCATAATAATGTTGCCCGATGAGATGAAATATTTACAAAAGCATCGTGTAAAAATTACAATTGTGGATTTGGAACCAGGATATACCACTGACCCTGTTGATTTTTTAA
>JAUCGE010000141.1 GCA_030377965.1 Desulfobacterales bacterium HSG16 | reverse complement strand
TTAAGATTCCGTCCCTTGCTGAATTAATCAGGATGCGTGCAGAGCCTGAATCACTCTCCGATTAATAGAATAGAAAAACGTTGAGCTTACAAAAACTTTTTGTGTAGATTTACCATAAAATATAAAGGGGATACAAAAAACGTGTACATATCTGTGGTGACACCTGTATATGGAACTTACTTGAATCTTGAGCGGCTATATTTACGCCTAAGACAGAGCCTTTCACAAATTACAAAACAATTTGAAATTATTATGGTTAATGATGCCAGCCCTGATAATGCCTGGGAAGTGATGACAACATTGGCTAAACAAGATTCACGAGTTCGAGGGATTAATCTTTCGAGAAACTTTGGGCAATACCATGCAATTGCAGCAGGCCTCGACCATGTAAACGGCGACTGGATTGTCGTGATGGACTGCGATTTGCAGGATCAGCCTGAAGAAATCATCAAACTCTATCACAAGGCACAGGAAGGATATGATATGGTGTTAGGGCAGCGCGTCAAACGAAATGATGTGGCCATGAAACGATGTTTTTCAAAACTATTTCACCACATACTCAAATATTTATCAGGAATTGACCATGATCACACCATTTCGAATTTTGGGATCTATTCAAAAAAGACGATTCACGCTATACGCCAGTATCGGGAGCAATCCTGCCCCTTCGGAATTTATATCCACCATATCGGTTTTCGCAAAGCATCTATACCAGTTCAACACGCCAGAAGATCAACTGGAAAATCCTCTTATACATTTCGGAAAAAGTTCGATTTTGCTGTTGATATGATCGTTGCTAACTCAAACAAACCGTTGCTGCTCTCCATTCAGTTTGGTTTTTTGATGTTTGCTGGTTCTATCGGATATGCTCTGTGGCTGGTACTCAGATATCTGCTTTATGAAATTGAGGTTGCAGGCTGGACGA
Source organism: Desulfobacterales bacterium HSG16 (assembly GCA_030377965.1). GTDB lineage: Bacteria > Desulfobacterota > Desulfobacteria > Desulfobacterales > HSG16 > JAUCGE01. The sequence goes on along the minus strand of JAUCGE010000141.1, from coordinate 8,237 downwards.
GTTTGATGACCTCGCTCTATGTAATCAGCGGTTTACTGTTTATGAATATGGGTTTTTTGGGATTATATATCGGGAATATTTTTGATGAAACCAAACAAAGGCCCTTATATTTTATCCAGGAAACAACATTTGACAACCCTAAGGAAGGTGATAAGAGCGAAAACGATTCACAAAAAATTGGCAGAGGAAATTTTCATGTCATTTGAAGCTTCAAAATCGCTCAAAGTCGGATTTATTGGTGGAGGACTGAATTCCGCAATCGGCCTGACACATCGTATTGCTGTTGAAATGGATAGGCGCTTTGTGTTGAAAGCTGGCTGTTTCAGCACTAACAAGCATATTAATCATAACACAGGGCATACATGGGGAGTTAAGCAGCATAGAATCTATGATGACTGGCAAACGCTTCTATCTAAGGAAAAAAATCGGTTGGATGCCATTGTCGTGTTAACACCGATTCCCTCTCATACTGAAATCGTAATTCAAACAATAGAAGCTGGCTATCCGGTTATCTGTGAGAAGACGCTTGCCAGTTCCAGCGCGGATGTTCAAAAAATACGACATGCTGTTGAGCAGCATCAGGCATTTTTGGCCGTTACTTATAATTACTCAGGGTATCCGATGCTGCGCGAACTAAAAATGATGATTGAGAAAGGTGTTTTAGGCAAGATTATTCAGGTCCAGGCTGAAATGCCTCAAGAAGGATTTATTCGCCTTGATAAAGAAGGAAAGAAGGCATCTCCGCAGGCCTGGCGATTAGAAGATCAAGATACAATTTCAACCATTTCTCTTGATTTGTGCGCTCATATTCATCATCTTATCTTTTTTTTAACAGATTCCCACCCCATAGAGGTTGTTGCCATGCAGCAGAGTTTCGGTGTCTTCAACCAGGTCATTGATAATGGTATGTGTCTTGCTCGCTATTCACATGAGATGGCCTGTCAAATCTGGTATAGTAAATGTGCGCTGGGGCATCGCAATGGTTTACGCATCCGAGTATATGGAACACAAGGGGCAGCAGAGTGGTATCAAATGGAACCTGAATATTTACGATATGTTGATAGCAAAGGGCAGAACACGACGCTTGACCGAACAACCGCTGTAAACGATATTTCGGTGCAGATGCGGTATAATCGTTTTAAAGCCGGCCATCCTGCCGGTTTTATCGAAGCCTTTGCAAATGTGTACTATGATATTGCAGACAGCCTGCTCGAATTTCAACAAAAGGGGCATTATGATTCCCCCTATGTGTTTGGCGCAGATATTGCCGAAGAAGGGTTGCATATGCTTGAAGCGATTTATAATTCCGATAATCAGAAAGCATGGGCAAAGGTTGAAAGGAGTTAAAGAGTGCAGTACTTATTAGTCGTGCCAAGAATCGTAAATAAGCTTGGGGATTGGTACTGGTTCCCGACTGGAATAGGCTATATTTCATCATGCTTGAAGAGTGCAGGATTTGATATACAGGTACTGAACTTAAATCATCGAGAGGGAACAATCTATGATATTCTGAAACAGCATATCAGCACATACAATAACAATGTGGTCTTAACCGGGGGATTGACCGGACAATACGGCGCTATCAGGAACGTTGTTGAATCAGTAAAACGCATAAACCCCATAGTCACGACGGTTGTGGGGGGCGGCATTGTCACCAGTGCGCCTGAACACGGAATGCAAGCCCTGGAATATGCTGATTACGGTGTCATCGGAGAAGGAGAGATACTATGCTGTCAATTATGCACCGCTCTTGAAAATGGTTCTAACATTTCTGAAATTCCAGGGATAGTGTATAAAGATAAACTAGACTATATTGTGACAAATGGCCGTGTGCCGCAGGTGGATATAGATAACTTGCCCTTTCCTGATTATCATGCTATGGGGTTGGAAAAGCAATTAGATGCAGTGCCTAATTTCGTGGGCATGTGCGAAGAAGGCACAGTTTCCATTATTACAAGCAGATCATGCCCTTTTAAGTGTACCTTCTGCTTTCACCCTAGCGGTCAAACATACCGACAGCGTTCTTTGGATAACGTGTTTGCTGAAATTGACTTTTTACTCGATAAATTTCAAGTTTCCTATCTTTCTATTCAAGATGAGTTGTTCGGATGTCACCGGAAACGGTTAGAAGAATTCTGTCAACGAATCAAGCCTTATCAGATCAAATGGTGGGCACAATTTCGAGTCACTGATATTTCAAAAGATATTGTGGCGATGTTGAAAGATGCCAATTGCGGCACAATCTCATTAGGTGTAGAAAGCGCGGATAATACAATTCTAAACAGTCTGAAGAAAAAAATTACGATTGAACAGTCAGAGAAAGCCTTAAAATTGATCCATCAGTCGGGCATCGGCATACAGGCCAATCTCATTTTTGGAGACAGGGCAGAAACCATTGAAACAGCTAAAAAAACCCTTGAATGGTGGAAACAGTATAAACACTATCAACTGCAATTAAGCATGATTGTCACGTACCCTGGAACTCAACTTTATGAGTATGCGAGGTCGAAAGGAATGATCTCTGACCCAGTTTCGTTTATCAGACAGTCATGCCCTCTGCTGAAATTATCCAGCATGACGGATTCGGACTACGCATGGCTGCTTGGTCAACTATTTTCATTGCCCAGAGAATTACAGGAAACTCCAGGTGGTTGCAAAATTATCAATATTAATTGGCACACCGCCCATATCACGCTGGAAGGGTTGTGCGTGTCATGCGGGAGCCAGAACACCTGGAAAAATGTCCGACTGTTTATTACCAGCAGTTTGATATGCTCTGAATGCGGCAGGAGGCATACTGCTCCTGTTGTTGATGAGGTCGTCGTTAGAGTTGTAGAACGTGTCTACGAACTGATTCAGCAATATGGTGACGTGGTATTTTGGGGAATAAATTCATATTTTTATGATTTTACCAAACACTTTACTGAAAAGATAGACAACGATGTCACCAAACATATACATTATGTTGATGATTCAACCGTGCGGCAAGGCGTGGAATTGTCAAGCTCACAGATTGAATCGCCAGCAGTAATTGAACAACAGAACATTGGCTGTGTGATCATAGCGGTCGTTCAACATTTTACCAGTTTAAAAAACACTATCCATGATGAGTTTCCAGAAGTTTCATCCATACTCAGCATCGTGGATTTATTGTCAACAGCAGGAGATTAACATTATGAATATTGTGTTGATACATCCATTTATTCAGGTTCGAGATACCAATATTTATCTCTCAGAGCCTTTAGGCTTAATAAGTTTGGCAACCTATTTACAACAGGTATTTGGCGAAGAAATACAGGTTTCTATTCTTGATCTCTATGCGATGGGGGCCGGTATTCCAAAACTAAAAGGAGAGGTGTATGTCAAAGGCATTGATGACAAGCACATCATTCAGGAGGAATTGAAAAAACTCCACCCTGACCTTATCGGCATCGGCTGCTGTTTTTCAGGATATTTTACAGAAGCGTTGGATGTCGCTCAAATGGCAAAAGAAATCTGCCCTTCTGTACCCATTGTCATGGGTGGTGCTCATGCCACCTTGGAAGCTCGCTCAATTCTTCAGGAAACCACATATCTTGATTTTATTGTGTGCAATGAAGGTGAAGTTACATTAGAGTATCTGGTACGCGTGCTTCGAGGCGAAATTAGCGTAAAATCGGTAGATGGCTTGTGTTTTCGGGATACAGATAATACTGTTGTGATGAATCCGCCTCGTCAATTTATTGAAAATTTGGATATCCTGCCTATTCCTGACCGGACTTTTATTGATATGGAATATTATACACGGACAAATCATAAACAGTTTTATTTCTCCCGTAAAAAACCTATTGCGACCATCATGACATCGCGCGGTTGCCCGTATGAATGTGTCTTTTGTTGCAGTAAAACCTTGTGGCGGCGCAGATGGAGGCCACGAAGCCTTGACAAAGTGTTTGAAGAAATTGAAATGTTGGTGTCCAACTATGGTATTCGTGAATTCTGCATTCTTGACGATCAATTCATTCTCAATAAAAAACGAATTTATGCTTTTTGTGACTATTTCATTGACAGAAATATAGACATTGCATTCAGCAATATTGCCGGATTAAGCATCTGGCTGGCAGATGATGATGAATTACTGATAAAAATGCGTCGAGCTGGTTTTTATAAACTCACTCTGCCGATTGAGAGCGGCAATCCTGAAATTCTTAGGTTTATTCGAAAAAATATCGATTTGGAACAAGCCAGCAGATTAGTGAAAAAAGCCAACCAATTAGGATATTGGACGGGCGCCTTTTTTATTATTGGCTTTCCGCATGAGACACGCGAGCAAATTATGCAAACAATTGCCTTCGCATATAACTCTCAACTTGATTTTGCTCATTTTTTCGTGGCACAGCCATATATTGGAACCGAACTGTATGACATTTATCGCAAAGAAGACTTATTGAAAAAAGAAAGCATGAAAGGGACGTTTATTTTTGGTGCCTGGCATGATACTCTTGAATTGAAGGCTGATGAACTGAATGCTATTCAAATAAACGCTTCAAGAGGTTGGATGCTTCATAAATTACTATTCTATCTTCACCCAAAGAATTTTTGGAATTGCTTTCTGTCAAAATTCCGAACATTTGCTGATATTCGATATAGTTTCAGAGTATTGGCTATGTTGACACATAGAAATTTGAGTACTATCTTGAAAAAAAAGAGAAGCTCTCGCCGCTCACATCTTTGAAAGATGTTAGGATAAAAAGGAGGAAATTCACATGGTCATTCTTGGCATCACCCACCCTATTTCACAGGATAACGCGGCATGTTTGCTGATTGATGGTAAGCTGATCGCAATGGCTGAAGAAGAGCGGTTCGTCCGAATTAAATTTGCTCCAAGAATGTTTCCCCAGCAGGCTATAACATTTTGCTTGAACTACGCAGGCTTAACGCTTAAAGATATTGATTACGTTGCTGTGGGATTCGATAGATTTTTTAAAAATATAATTCCGAATTTGACCGGGCAACCGTTTGTGTATGGCGCATTGACAGCTGGGTTTTTTACGATGCATCTTACAAGGCACATGTTCAAAATCCCCAGACATATCTATCAAAAAACACCACAATTCATTAATCACCATATATCTCATTCCAACAGCGCTTTTTATTGTTCCGATTTTGATAAGGCAAACATCCTCTCTTTAGATGGCTCAGGTGGGAAGAATGCCGGTTTTCTTGGTTATGCCGAAGGAACAAACGTAGAATCTTATCATGAAATCAGCAATTCAAATAGCCTGGGCCATATGTTTTCAAGGATAACAAGGCTTCTGGGATTTCGACCTCATGCTGACGAATATAAGGTAATGGGATTGGCATCTTTTGGAACCCCTGATCCCAAGGGCTTGCCTTTTCTGGAATGGGACAAACCTCTTCCATCTATTAATAGAAAAAAATACCGTCAATACAGAAAATGGATTAGTCAGGTCGTTGATCCGAACAAACCGATGGAAAAAACGAGTCAGGATATTGCAGCGACAGCCCAGATATCTCTTGAAAAAATTGTTTTGCGGATGCTTGAATGGCTTGTTCAAAAACGTAAATCTCGCAATCTTTGTGTATCAGGTGGTGTCGCTCTCAATTGTGCCATGAATGGCAAATTACTTCAATCAGGTCTCATCGATCATATTTATATCCAGCCGTCTTCGTGGGATTCAGGAACCGCATTAGGGGCAGCTATTCAGGTATATCTTGATAAAAAAAGGAAAAGGCCTGATGTCGGTTTTACGCATCCCTACTGGGGACCAGAATATAGCAATGGAGAAATCGAAACTGCTATTGAAAACTGTAAAGTAAAAAAGTATCGCTATAGTAGAAATATTTGTGCAGAGACAGCTAAAATGTTATCTACAAATCAAATAGTTGGTTGGTTTCAAGGAAGATTAGAAGTCGGACCGCGAGCTTTGGGACACAGAAGTATTCTCGGAAACCCTAAGAATCCAGACATGAAAGATCTGATCAACCTGAAAGTCAAAGGAAGAGAACCCTGGAGACCATTTTCGCCTTCTCTTTTAGAAGAAGATACTCCTGCCTATTTTAAAAACTCTTATCACTCCCCTTATATGATACTGACGTTTAAGGTGAAATCAGAGAAACTTCACGAGATAATAAGCGCTACCCATGTTGATGGCACAGCAAGGCCACACACTGTGAGTCGAACTGTAAATCCAAAGTTTTGGGAGCTTATAGATGAATTCAGGAAATTGACAGGAGTTCCAGTTCTTTTGAATACCAGTTTTAATTTATCAGATGAACCGATTGTGTGCAGTCCAGAAGACGCTATCCATACCTTTTATCGCTGTGGTATGGATTGTTTAGTTATGGGAAATTATATCATAGAAAAAACAGAACACGATTATAAAGGCATTCCAATTCTAAAAACACATTCATCAGCAGCGATTAAAGCAGATAAACAGAGGTTTGGACTAACATAGCATGAATTTTTTATACATTATCGGAACAGTCGTTTTCACCGTTTACAGTCAACTTGTTGTCAGATGGCGCATTACACATTATGGAAAGTTGCCAGCAGCCCTCACTGACCAAGTAATATTTTTCAGCAAAGTTCTCATAGACCCGTTTGTCATATCTGCGGTAATAGCAAGTTTTACGGCAGCCTTATGTTGGATGGCTGCTATGACAAAATTCGAACTGAGTTTTGCTTACCCTTTTACGAGTCTTTCTTTTGTGTTGGTTCTGCTTTTGAGCGGGTTATTTTTTCACGAACCTGTGACCTTACCCAAAATCATCGGAATTTTGTTGATTGTATCAGGCATTATAGTGGGAACACGATGACGGATATGCCTATAAACGATTGTCCATCTATCAAAAGCCAGCACTTATGGAATTACCCGTAAAAGTTTGTAAAATTTCCAAATCGTCCGAAAGGGGTTGCAAAATGGCCGAAAAAGTCATAGTTGAAAAAACAAGATATTTCAGGGAATTGATTATACTTGTTTTATTCCTTATCATTTCTGCATCAATCGCTTGGCATATAAATTTTGATGATGGTTTTGCTACAGATCAAATAACATATATTGAGATTGCAAAACGCATTCTGGATAATAATTTTAACTACCATCCTTTCTATACATTTTCTTACGTAATAGCCTTTTTTTATGAATATACAGATAGCTTCGAGTTGAGCTTGAAATGGATTTTATTTTTCTGTTGTGTGATTTATTTGAAATCGATGTATTTTTCTCTATCCTGTTTTCATAAGAGTCCTTCCATCCGATTTATCACCACAATTATATCAATTGTTCCCCACTACACTTTGGGGATGACTTATTGGGGCTTTGCCGGAGCAAAATATGTCCTTGCTAGAATATTGTTTACAGCCATCTGCCCGATAGTATTAGCCTTATTCTTTCAATATCGAAATAACAATAAAGTTTGGATTCCCTTTCTGTTATGTGCTGCTGGTTGTTTTTTGCATCTTTCTGCAGTTTATTTATTTGCTGTTCTGGTAGTCACAAAATGTATCTCTGATTTCAAAGAGAAACATGATCTGGCTGAAAAGAACAAAAAAATGTTTATAGCTGGAATGCTTTGGGGAGGAATACTAATTATAATCGTTAGATATTTTGAGAATTGGCAGTTCTGTCTATTCGGTAATGAAATATCCACTCCTAGAAGAGAGATATATAGCTATCTGTTGGCCGTAAATATAAATTTTTTTTCGGAAATAACTCATGCAAACTATGTTGATTTATTGTGGGATAGCATGTATAAAGGGTACTGGTGGACTATGTTCCCACCTCGAATCAGTGATATAGCATTTTTTTTATTCACAAGCATCTTTGTCATTTTTTTTGCCATACATGGGGCTGTTCTTCAATGGAAAAATAAATACGACTTATTTAAATTCAATATGATTTTTATAGCGGCTATTGTAATCGTCGCTTTTGGATACCAATGTGTAAGATTTATCGGGTGGAAACTTCTGGGAACTCCGCCTAATATTTTTGAAGAAGTAAGGACTTTTAAATATTTATTCTGGCCATTGTTTACGTTTATCGCGACTTATCTCACTGTGATGAAAGCAAGGAAAAGATATTTTTATATGATCCTGTCTATTTTTATAATGATGATACCTAATCTTGAAACAATACAGAATCTGCCAGAAAAGGCAAAAGAGGAAATTCTTTCCTTTGCAATGCAATTGTCAAAGAAAGAAGAAAAAATTGAGTATGTAGTAAAAGCCTTGAATT
>JAUCGE010000140.1 GCA_030377965.1 Desulfobacterales bacterium HSG16 | reverse complement strand
GTTTACTGACAATATCAGATCCATGACGGTGTGAACCTGTGGATTTTGTTTTTCGATGGCAATGGCCGTCAAAGTTGAAGGAGCGTCTGCTTTAAGTCCATGATTGGGATCGGCAAGAATTACAGCAGCCCTGGCTTTCTGAATTCCGGCTGACTGGAGAAGTTCCAGATCAGTAGGATATCCGAACAAAACCTTGAAGATTGTTTCAGATGACTCATCAATTCTCGGATGCCATTCCGGATTCTTATCCCACAGATCCTCGTCCTGTACTATCAATACTACATCCAGAGGTTTGTGAGTAGCATCGTTGTGGAGTTCCTCCACTATGACCCGCACCTTGTCGTTACAGTTGCAGATTACCACATGGCCGCTTAACTCCTCGCCAGAATCCTGCCCGACCATAGATCCTCCTTGTTTATTTCGCCGAAAGAAAGGCGTTCGAATGCAATCAGAATAAGACGATCATCCCTGCCGATAACCAGCTCCATTGGAGTTACGCCCGTTCTTGGTGATACCGGGCATAAAACGAACTCTTTGTTAGGATGCTTTTCAGGCGAACGGTCAATGCCTACGAGAGTCAGGGATTCGTCATCTATATCAAGAAAATAATGCTGGGCCTGTTTAAAGGATTTTCCGACAAGTTCGGGAGGGGCTGGAATGGTATAAAATTCGTTGGAGTCGTCCGTAAAATTCATCAAGGAATTATACACTTCCGTAACTCCGGGATTTATAACAGCCTGAGCAGCGAGTTTTTCTCCGTAATAACGGCTTACCATGAATTCCACTTCATCCAGGATTCTGGCATATCGAAGGCTTTCTTCTGCTTTCAATTCCACGATCATAGGGATGTTCCGGTTATGACCATAGGCAGCCAGAGCTTCCATCAAAGTCTGTCGATCCCGTTCAACAGGTTCTCCCATATATGCTTTGTCCGTCAGAACCACTACCCGCAATGCCTTGTCCAGACAGGCTTTTTCAAGTATATTCCGCTGCAGAGGATCACCTTGAAGTGCCAGCACGTTTTTATAAATTTTCGGATCGGTCACTTTGAGTATATGTGCGTCTTTGTTCACAAGCAGAATATAATGCCTGCCCCTGACTGCGGCATTTATCTGCCGTACTACATTGTCCAGGTGTATATTATTGCCGAAAATTACTATGTGCTGCTTGAGCTTGCTCTTAGGGGGTTTGAGGGTTATCATTCCTGCCCTCTGGATTCTTTTGACCAGCATGGAGACTATTTCACCAGTCAACATACCCACGATACATATGCCCGCTATCAAAAGCATCGTGACCTCTATCCTTCCGAGTATGGAAAGAGGTTCTTTATCCTCTATTCCAGATATCAGAACGATAATTGTGTGCCAGTAAGAACTCCAGTAATCAGAAAAAGGCCCGGAACCTTTTGATATACTTGATTCCGTAAAATATAGCAGGTTCGAGCCGATAATCCAGAACGAGAGGGTAAGGACAAAAAGCCTTTCCAACGCGCTGACCCTGTATTTTTCCCTGAATGTGGAAAACCAGATGGTTGAGGAAACCACTCCCCTGTAAATCAGAAAACCGTAACGAAAAAACTTCAACAGCCTGATCAATCGAAGCAGCCGCAAAAGTCTCAGCAGGCGTACACCCCTCACGATGCGAAGCATTAGCATTTCCGCATAAATCGTCAAAAGTGTAGGCAGGATAGCAAGAAGGTCTATTATGGCAAACTTATCAAATGGATATTTCAACCTGCTTGGGGCAGAATACCATCTGAGCAGGTATTCCATACAAAAAATCAGAGTAAAGCCAATTTCCATTTTCCAGAACAAGGGTTCATATTCAGGATATATAAAACCGAGAGGAATTAAGGCACAGGAACACAATATGCTCAAGATGATAAAAATATCCATGAACAGGCTGACCGAAGTAGCGTCCGTTCCTCCCTTGTAGGGTTCCATGATTTCGCGAATTTTTTCTCGTATGCTGATATCCGGCTGGCTCAAAATGAATTTTTGTCCTTATAAAAGAAATCAAACACCGATATAATTTTCAGGCGTTATTTTATCAAGTTCTTCTTTCACCGATTTTGTCACATCAAGATTTGCGATGAAATCAGAAATGGCCTTTTGATCAATTACGTCATTGGTACGTGTTAAATCTTTCAATGCTTCATATGGCTGCGGATAGCCTTCCCGCCGCAATATGGTCTGGATTCCTTCGGCTACCACCTGCCAGTTATCCGCAAGGTCACCCACAATAGCTTCTTTATTGATGGATATCCTGCCAAAACCTCTGATCAGGGATTTAATCCCGATAAGCATGTGGGAAAAAGGCATTCCGATATTTCGAGTCACAGTAGAATCTGTCAGATCCCGCTGAAGTCTGGAAATGGGAAGTTTGCCTGACAAATGTTCGAAAAAAGCGTTTGCAATTCCAAGATTTCCTTCTGAATTCTCGAAATCTATGGGGTTGACCTTGTGCGGCATGGCAGATGAGCCGACTTCACCGGCTTTTATCTTCTGCTTGAAATAATTCATGGAAATATATGTCCACATGTCTCGGTCAAGATCAAGCAATATTGTGTTGATCCTTTTTAAGTTATCGAAAAAAGCGGCCATATTGTCGTAATGCTCTATCTGCGTCGTGGGATTCGATCTGTGAAGTTCGAGTACATCATTGACAAGGCGGTTGGCAAATTCAGGCCAGTTTATATCCGGGTAAGCTACATAGTGTGCGTTGAAATTGCCGGTAGCACCACCGAATTTAGCGGAAAAAGGAATTGACGGCACAAGTTCCATCTGTTTTTTCACCCGCTCGACAAAAACCATGATCTCTTTGCTCATGCGGGTGGGTGATGCAGGCTGGCCATGAGTTCTTGCCAGCATGGGTATTCCTTCCCACTTTTCAGTATTGCTTATAAGCAGCCGGATCAGTTCGGAAAGAGCAGGTTCGAGTACTTCTGTCCATGCCATCTTTAAAGAATACGGAACAGCAGTGTTATTGATATCCTGGGAAGTCAGCCCGAAATGAATGAACTCCTTGAATCCGCCGATATTGAGTCGGTCGAACTCGTCTTTGACAAAATATTCAACGGCCTTGACATCATGATTCGTGGTTCTCTCAATATGCTTGACCTTTTGTGCATCCTCTTCTGAAAATTTTTTATAAATGGCTCTGAGTTTTGGAAACGCACTTTTGTCAAAATCTTTCAATTGAGGAAGGGGAAGCTCGCAGAGAGCGATAAAATATTCCACTTCCACCAGAACCCTGTATTTTATCAATGAGCTTTCCGAAAAATATCCGGCAAGAGGTTCTGTCACTTTCCTGTAGCGCCCGTCAATGGGTGAAATCGCATTCAATTCTGAAATATCCATAGTTTTTTTCCTGTATCTGTTAATGGTTCCATATTGTACTGATCGGGCTGAATATAGAAAATTGAGGACACTGTGTCAAGGAAGGGATTAAAAGGTGAAAATAGAGCTGTTGATCGAACTTGAATAATACTTATTCAGGGCAATCAAAAAGTGTCGTACCCGTGGGATTTGAATGGTTGGTGTGGGTGGCAGAAAAATTATCTAACTAAAACTTCTTCTTGTACACATGACAATATGGTTGCTGTTTTTTCTGATCATAATAATTCTGATGATAATCTTCGGCCTTCCAGAATGTAGCAGTCGGAAGCACTTTTGTCACAACCTTGTATCCCTTGTTCTTGAGAATATCTATCAGTTTCAGGGCGATCTTTTTCTCATCTTCATCATTATAAAAGACTGCCGACAGATACTGTTCTCCAATATCCGGCCCCTGGCCATTTATCTGTGTCGGATCATGAATCTCGAAAAAAAATCTGGCAAGATCTTCATAACTAACTTTGTCTGGATCATATGTCACTTCCACAACTTCAAGGTGTCCGGTATTTCCTCTGCTCACTTCCTCGTAAGACGGATTTTTACTGGAACCTCCCATGTAACCTGAAACAGCGGAAATCACGCCTTCTTTATGTTCGAAAAGATACTCCACTCCCCAGAAACATCCTCCTGCAAAACTGACTTTTGCCATATGGACAGATTCTTCATCAGGTACGAATGCAAGGGATATGGAATTAACACAATGCCTGGTATTTTTCGGTGTCAGGCCCTCACCTTCAAAAACATGGCCCAGATGTCCTCTGCAATTTGCACACAAAATTTCTATCCTTTTCCCATCAGCATCTATCTTTCTTTGAACAGATCCTTCGATCATGTCATCAAAACTCGGCCACCCGCACGAGGATGCAAATTTATCATCAGACGTATAAAGAAGTGCATTGCAGCGCCTGCACTGATAGGAGCCTTTTTGGGAAAAATTATTATACTTCCCACTGAACGGAGCCTCCGTACCTTTATTCACGATCACTCGTTCTTCTTCTTTCGAGAGTTTGTTGTATGCTGATTTTTCCATAATAACGTCCTCCGAATATGATATTGAATTCAGTATAAGCATTATAAAAAATGCTGTGATCAAGTTTCGAGTTATAGATCGGCTGCTCATCATCATAAGCCCTCTGATACCTTTCACAATCTATCGAATCAACGCTGCAATTTTTCCTAACTGCCTAAAAAAATTCAGTAACATTTTTTCCGTAGGGTGGGCAAAAGCGAAGCGTTTTGCCCACCAGTTATCAATTTAAATATCGGGTCAAATATCGGGTCAAATATCAGGTCAAATATCAGGCATGTTTACCTTCGATAATGTCAATATTGACTCGCTTGTCATTTCGATACTGATTTGAAAAAGCCACCAGTTTATCCAGAACTTGAGCGATGATTACAGCCTTTTGCCAGAATGCTCCTTTTGCATCGAATTTTAAAACGGCATATTGCGACACTGACGCTTCAAATTCATCATGTGAGTGCTGCTTTAAATCGATAGTAGCCTTATAATTTTTGTAGCTGGTATCAAAATCGAGCAGCAGCAGATTACAGGGCAGGCTATCTTCTACGGTCAACTTGTCAGCAGCTTTCCGGCAAACTTCATGGGCCAGCTTCAATGCTGAACCGTAGTTTTTTTCCTTGGTATTAATGACCATCGGAAACACTACCCAATCTGTTTCCGCTCCCAGGGGTGCTTCGGATGTATAGGAAATTCCGCTTGGACCTTTGAACATAATACCTTTCCCTCCTTCGGGAATCAATCCAGAAATTTTTCAAAAAAATCATTCCCCTTATCATCCACGATGATAAAAGCGGGAAAATCCTTTACAGTTATCATGAATATGGCTTCCATGCCCAGTTCCGGGTACTCAAGAGTTTCGATATTGGTAATGCAGTCTTTGCCGAGACGCGCGGCTGGCCCGCCTATGGAGCCTAGATAAAAACCGCCGTATTTTCTGCATGATTCGGTCACTGTTTTAGAGCGATTTCCTTTTGCCAGCATGATCATGGAGCCGCCCAGTTCCTGAAAAATCGGCACATAGGAATCCATCCGACCGGCAGTGGTGGGACCGAAGGAGCCTGACGGGAATCCTTCCGGGGTTTTTGCCGGGCCAGCATAATATATTATGTGATCTTTCAGATATTGGGGCAACTCCTGACCGCTGTCGAGTCTTTCTTTGAGTTTAGCATGTGCTATATCCCTGCCGACTATGATTTTACCAGTCAAAAGAAGGCGGGTCGCGACCGGGTATTCGCTCAAAGTTTCTCTGATTTCGTTCATGGAACGATTTAAATCTATTTTTACAGCACTGTCATCGCTTTGCTCGACATCAGGCAGATATTTTGCAGGATCTGTTTCGAGCTGCTCGATAAAAATCCCGTCTTTTGTGATCTTGGCCTTGATATTCCTGTCTGCGCTGCAACTGACTCCGATGCCGACAGGACAGGATGCTCCATGTCTTGGCAGGCGGATAACGCGTACGTCATGACAGAAATATTTCCCTCCAAACTGGGCCCCGATTCCAATATCACGGGAAATTTGAAGTACTTGTTTCTCCATTTCGAGATCCCGGAATCCATGACCATGCTCGTTCCCTTTTGTTGGCAGGCCGTCAAGATAGCCGGCGGAAGCCAGTTTTACGGTCTTTAAATTAAACTCTGCCGAAGTGCCGCCGACAACAAAGGCAAGATGGTAAGGAGGACATGCGGCAGTACCGAGGCTTTTCATTTTGTCTTTCACGAATTCCATCAAAGTCACAGGGTTTAAAACCGCCTTGGTTTCCTGATAAAGATATGTTTTATTGGCAGATCCTCCGCCTTTTGCTATAAACAGAAATTTATAGGCATCGCCAGAAGTTGCGTACAATTCGATCTGGGCGGGCAGGTTGCACCCGGTATTGACCTCCTCGAACATGTTCAACGGCGCGTTCTGGGAATATCTCAGATTTTTTTGGGTATATGCATTGTACACACCTTCTGACAGAGCTTCTTCGTCACAAAATCCTGTTTTTACATTCTGCCCTTTTTTTCCCATTATGATTGCGGTTCCCGTGTCCTGACACATGGGAAATATCCCATCTGCCGCTATGACCGCATTTTTAAGCATCTCAAGAGCCACATATCTGTCATTATCCGAACTTTCAGGATCTTCCAGAATTTTTTTCAATAAGGAAAGATGGGTGGGTCTTAAAAGATGAGAGCCATCCGTAAATGCCTGCTGTGCAAGAAGAGTCAGCCCGGCGGGTTCGATCTTCAAGATATCAATTCCGTCAATGGTCTGGACAGATACATGGTCTTTTGTCAACAGGCGGTAGGTTGTGGTGTCTTCTGTCAGAGGCAGCATTTCCTGATAAGTGAACGTCATGTCAGGCATCTCCTTTTATGAGTTTTAATCTTTTTATAAACGATTTTAGCTCTGATTGAGACAAGAAGATATATGACAGCGAAGCGTAAAGTGTCAATTCATATTTGGAAAGAGAGGAAAAGAAGAGGGCTTAAAACTTTGCAATAAAAAAAGGGCATTTTTGGTAAAAGGCCCTTTTTGTTCTTAGGGATGTCAGAGAAAATAACATACCTGGATTGCACAGAATTTTGGTCTGTATTCAAGACGCTGTAAAGGGTGCATATTCTATATCTTCACCCTTTACAGCAACGCAGAATACGGAGCAAAAGACAAGCAGGACGGGTGTATTATTTTTTTTGACTTCCCTGATACATCAAGAAGCATCCGGGGTAAAAATTTTCAAAAGCTGTTCAAACGTTTTTCCCGTTCGAATCAGGCTGACCCAGCCTATGAGTTTCAAGCCGTAAATACCTCCAAAAGTTTTTTAACATCCGCAAGGGGTAGAAATAACGAAAATTCCGCTGGAGTGTTTGGTTATGCTTTTTTCAATACATTTAAAACGCTTAATGCAACTTGATAAGCAACTTGAGGTGAAACAGAATTACCTATCTGGCCAAGGACTTGATATACAGCTCCAGCAAATTTCCACGATTCAGGGAAGCCTTGAATTAGACCGACATCTTGAACTGAAAGTCTAAAATGACCACTTTTCGCAGGAAACGCTGATGCCTTTTTCCTGTCTGATTGAACACCATTTGGCCATATTTGCATATCCCCCCAAGCTTTTTGACCTGCTGTACTATTTAGAACAGAAGTAGTGTTTCTTTTGCCTGTAAAGGCACTTCTGATAGTAGGTGCTAAGCTGTCAAAGTTAATATTTGGTAATCCAAGGCATTCCCTGACCCCACTTGTTTTTTCCAATCCATCATCGAACAGGGGAAGGTTGTAGAATGAACCTTTTTTACCTAAATGATTCCAAGTATGAGTAGGTTGAGGAGGAAGAAATTTATTAAATTGCATTTTATTTCTAAAGCCAATAAAAAACACTCTCTTTCTGATTTGTGGAACTCCATAATCTGCCGCATGCATATCAAATGTAGCTATTGAGTAATCTGATAACTGATCGAAAATATACTTCTTGACAAAACCGTTGAACTTCGGGCTGAGTATTCCAAGTACATTTTCTGCTATAAAAGCCCTGGGCTTTATTGTGTTAACAGCCTTGCTGAATTCTCCCCACATATTTCTTTTGTCATCTACACCTTTTTGTGAACCAGCAATTGAAAATGGCTGACATGGAGGACCTCCATGAACTATGTCTATTTTTCCTTGGTAATTACTCCAATCTATGTTTGTAACATCTCCTTCCTCAGGGCCACAGCATATTTTTCCACATTGCAGATTTGAAGATAATGTATCCTTACATATTGGTATAAGTTCATAAGATGCAACATGTTTATATCCTGCCCTTAAAAAGCCCAAATCCAATCCACCGCCTCCGCTAAAAAGACTGATTGTGGTTAAACCATTACTTTTCAGATGAGGCATTAACAAATCTGGATTAAACTGTGGAATATTTACTTCGTGGATACTATCAAGAAGTCCTTGTTCGGCAGCAAGTTTCGACAGGCGAGATTCATGTGATATTTTTCTATACAACTCTCTTTTTTCATCGGTAATATTATACAACTTTTGAGCAGTGTTTTTATAAACGGATTTATTATTGAATGATTTAGTGATTTTCATTTATCTCACCATTAAAGTATTCCCGAACCATAACTCGTAATTGTTCGGCATGATTTTGTGTGATTTCCGCCCACCCATTAAAATAGGTAAAAGGGATATGTGGATTGTTCAAGGTACTTCCTCTTTCGATCAAATATTTTGCTCGATCTCTTACTATTTCTAATATCCTTCTTGGGCTATAGCCTTTTCTTAAATCTTGTAGTTGTAAATATTGCTCTTTCTTATATAGCCTTTTCTGAATTGCTTTAGCATCGTCATAAGTGTACACCTCTTTTTTCCCTGCAATGTGATACATATCTTCAAGATTGATTTTGGCTGGTACAAGCTTTGCCAATTTGAAGTCTGATGCAATATATTCTTCTTTACTTTTAATCCACTTTTCCATCATAGATGGAGAACCATATTTATAATATTCTCTACCCTTGATAAAAAAACCAATAAGCCAATGTTTATCTTTCCACTTTAGTATGTGGTCAGGACCAAAGTCTCTCACTGTAGTAACAGAACCTTGCGAGGTTGTTTTCAGTTCAAGCGGAATAGTCTTTCCATCTAAGTTCAGATAAGCATCTACACCAGACCGCCCTTCTGTTTGATCTTTATAAAGATCAAACAGGGTAATCATTGCTTCTTCTCTATCATCGTCTTGAAAATTATTTGCCATTTTGCTCCTTATTATTCTGGATTGACTAGCATAACGCAAAGGTCAGAAACACCAAAAAGCCATGTAGGTTGGGTTATGTGGCTTTTTATCAATGGAACAGCGCGTCAAT
>JAUCGE010000139.1 GCA_030377965.1 Desulfobacterales bacterium HSG16 | reverse complement strand
TCAATGGTGATAATGATGATTTGCTATTGCCAGATATGTTTCAGGCATCCATTTTTTTATGTATAAAAACTCAAAATATGATAATGACCATATGGGTTGACACAGTGTGTCTGTTTTTTATACCTTTTTGAAATAAAAAGAATTTTTGAGATTGGAACCGAATATGTCAAATTCAGCAGATATTCATCCTGATAACGCAGATATTTTTTCTGACATCATTGAGGCACTTCACCAGGCAAAAAAGCCTTTGACACTGCCTGAAATCAATGCACTCTTTCCCGTGTCAAAACGATCCGGCCTTTCTTCGGCCACCTTGTCATTTGTCAGGGAAGGAAAAATTTTTAAATGGCCCGCTGCAAGAGGAGGAGCCTGTTACTGGTCTGTTACGCCTGAAAATTATTGCAGGGAAAAAATAATTAAAATCCTTTCGGATAAAAATCTTACAAGGGCAGCACTGGATAAAAAACTTGCAGGACAGATGTTCGGCCATTCCCTTAACCATATCAAAACCCTGAGAATAAAGATTTTAAATCAGCTTATCCGGGAAAAACAAATATTTGAGCATCCTCCAGTTGGCTTTCATGGTAAAGTTTCCATATTCGGAACCCGGATGGCCGATCCTCGCCTTTATTTTTCAAATGTGAAAAAAGAATTTGAAACAATTTGCAAAAAACTCCGAAAAACAGGTATACCGAATGAGATGATTTATAAGGCGGCCAGAGAAGTTTTAATGCCTGATGAAGAAAATGCTCAAACCAGGGCAGCAAAACCTTCTATTGCAAAAATTTGTGACCAATCGCCTGAGACTTGTGCAAAACAGGTGCTGGAAGCCATAATCCGAGTCGAGCCAGCAGCCTTGCAGCAGGTACTTGTCTCAACAAATTCCCTTCGCCTTGCAGCAGGACTGACAAAAGAGATATTCGACCGGACAATAATCTATCTTGCAAGGCAGGAAAAATTATTTTTACACGAACATGCCTGTCCGGACGCTATGACAGATGAAGACAGAAACCTTCTGGTAAAAGACGACCAGGGCAATTATTTTATGGGAGTTGTATTGAGGAAAGGAGCCTGAAATGCCTAATCCCTTTCGGGATGCAATTGTAACTGATCCCTGGAAAAAAATGGAAATAGATATTCCCCGGATCAATGCCGATGCTTTTTCTTTGTGTTTGAATGCTCTTGAGGATGTGTTAAAAGAAGGGCAAAGCTCTTCTGTTCTTCTGTACGGTGGACCCGGCAGCGGTAAGACCCATCTTCTGGGAAGGCTGCGCGAGCATCTGAATCAGCAGCCATATCTGAGCGTGTTTGTTTCGATCCGGCTTCAAACTCATCCCAACATGCTATGGCGTCATATCCGCCGATGTTTCGTGGAAAGCCTTGTAAAAACCGTGAAAAACGGCAAATCACAACTGGAACTGGTTTGTGAAAAACAGCTGAAAACAGTCCGGCCCAAAAAGCCTGAGTTTAAAAGAGTGAAAAAACGTGTGCCGAATTCCATGATGAAAGCACTGATAAAAAAATCCGGTTTTGTTGAATACCTGTGGGATATTTCCGGACATGTTGTCCCAAAATACCAAGCCATGTTAAGCAAAGAAATAACTGAAGAAATCCCTGTAAACAAACCGGTTCAGCCTCCTATTGAAATCCTTTGTGCCAGGCTGGGGATCTCCAGAAATGTTTGTCGCACTTTAAAATTTATTCTTGAAAAACGCCACACCCTTGATGCCATAGCCTGGCTGAAAGGCGATTCTCTTCCTGAAAAGGCACTAAATGAGATGGGGCTGACTCAGGATGATAATATGAATTCCATTGAATACCAGGCAGCAGAAACAGTGAAAGAGCTTTGTAAGCTTGCCGGCTCTGATATATGTGTAGTTTTCTGTTTTGACCAGGTGGAAGCTCTTCAAAGATATCCGAATGATATTCGCGGCCTGTTTTCATTTGGGCAGGCTGTGGGAACTCTTCATGATGAAACAAAAAATACTTTGATGGTTTCCTGTATTCAGTCCTTTTTTTTAGAAGATCTTAAAAAAGCCATAACCAAACCCGATTATGCAAGACTCGTTCCTCCCCGCAGGCAGGGAACTTTAAATCCCCTTACTTTATATCAGGCACTTGATCTTGTCGAAGCAAGACTTTCAAACGGGATTAATGATAAAGAAAAAATAGAAGAATTTTTTGCTATATTAGAAGAGCGTCTCGACGATTTTGTCGGAAAAAGCGGTAAAACTGCAAGAACAGTACTCTCTTATTGTGCAGATCTCTTTTATTCTTTTGAAAGCGGACAACTGCTTGAGCAGGTGGATACTGACAATTTTCTGATTGCTGAAAAAGAGGCAAGGGAGAAAAATATAATTGAGACTTTGACCCTTGAAAGAACAGATGAAATAATTCTGCGTTCACTTCCCGTGCTGGTCAATGCACTGGATGAAAACTGGAAGGAAACCGATCCTGATCGGATATCCGAATCAGATATGATTCTCAAAGGACCTGACAGTTCAATCGCCATATGTCTGTGCAATCATGTGAATATGATGAGTCTTTCAGGTTATTTCAAAAAATTGATCGGACTCATTGATACTTCCGGGATAAATGAATGGATACTGATTCGTCACAGCCGTCTGCCAATCAGCCAGAGAGCGGTCAAAACTAACGAATATCTCAACAAACTCAAAGAAAAAGGAGCAAGGCTTATACAGCCAGGCCCTGAAGCACTGGCGGAACTGGAAGTTTTTCAAAGCCTGATTGCCGATGCAAAAGCGGGTGATTTATCAAATCACGCCTTGACTGTAAGCGAGCAGGCTGTCTGTGAATGGATCAGAGAATATTTTAAGAAACCAGCACTCCATTTTGCAGATGATTTTATCGCCCCAATTTTTAAAAAGTCTTTGGATACATCAAAATGAATGAATGATTTCAGGGAGTTCATGAGAATATCATGAGTGAAAGCAAGCTTAGAGGATCACTCGTTTTTTTAGGTCTGGGAGATGTGCTGCAACTAATCGGCTCCATAGGCGAAACCGGTGTGTTGAAGTTGATATGCCCCTATACGCCCCAACCTGGCTTTGTCTATTTTGACAAGGGCAAGATAGCCAATGCATCCAGTCAGACTGAATCTGGACTGAAAGCGATTTACTCTTTTTTCGGCTGGTCTGAAAGCCTGTTTGAATTCATCCCTGAAGATATCACCTGCAAAAAAATTATAAATGACAACAGAATGGCAATAATTTTAGACGGCTTAAGGATGATTGATGATGGACAGACCCCTAAGCTCGGGCCGGCTGGCCAGGTCAAAACAGACAAATCCAAAGATGAGGAAAAAAAGGTAGAGATCCCGCTTATCACAGGAGACCCGGTTGATTATATATATGTGGTTTCCGAAGAAGAATATGATAATGGACAGGCGTGTGCGCGTGAAAATACATATTCTACCTGGATGTGGAACATACTCGAAGGTGTGGTGGACATCATCAAGGAAACCCCGCACGGGCCTTTAAGATTAGGCAGTCTTGGTGAAGGCTCTTTTATAGGCAGCCTGAACTCCTTTTCCTTTGAAACAGGAGTTCGTTATACCTCTGCTGTGGCTGTAGACAGCATACTTCTGGGAGTAATGGATTTACAACGCATGGGCGAAGAATATAACGGGCTGTCAAGCGAGTTGAGAAACCTGGTGTTCGGGCTTGACAAGAGACTGGAGCAATGCTCATGGTACGCTGTAAATATTTATACAAAAGATAAGTTTATCAAGGCATTGACCGAAGGCAAGCAGGTGATTTCAAAGCCTGCAAAATCTCCTTTACTGCCTCTTTCGGTAATCAAGGAAGGCCAGGCACTAGTCATTACAAAAACCGCAGCGGGCCAGGTTCCCTTAGCCCTGCTTGAAAAAGGAGATTATATAGGAAAAATCCCTTTTTTTAAGGACATGGGCCAGGAACCAGACGCTGCCTGTGTATTAGCTACAGAAGACTTTGTAACCGAGCCTGCAGACTGCCAGGTACTTGAAGAAGAATACAAGAATCTTTCGCCTGTCCTCAAAAGCCTGGTCGATAACATTGTCTTGAAGGTGGGTGCTATCACTCGGACCGCAATAAATATCAAGAAAATATCAAAGTAAGAAGCTCATTACAAAATTCCTTACTTGGATTTCATTACCCACACACCATCCCAGTCTTCTTTTTCTTCCGGCGGATTTTCCTTTAATTGTGTGCAGCGATCTATGTACATCCTGGCCAGCCGGTCTTCAGGATTGGCCTTCAGAGCTTCATGGAATGCCTCAATGGATTGATCCCATTTCATTTCCCGATAGCTGCTTATACCGTATTTAAAAAGTTTAATCACTTCCATCATATTGGGAAATGTTTCAGGTGTGTGATAATCGAGAACCTCATGTATGCTGACCGGTTTGGTTTTTCCCTTTACGATTACTCGGTCAATTTCTCTGGTAATATAGGTGCTTTTGAGTTTTACGAGCGTATATTCACTTATTATGATACGGGCGTAATATTGTTTGCATGCACTCTCAAGGCGTGAAGCAAGGTTCACCCCGTCACCGATCATTGTATAATCCATCCGCTTGGGCGAGCCAATGTTTCCCGTGACAATATTACCAGTGTTGAGTCCCACTCCCATATCCATAGTTTTTTTGCCGTGGGTACTTCTTTCCACGTTCCATTTGAACAATTCCGTGATCATGGAAATAGCGGTTCGCAATGCCCTGTCCTCATCATCATCATGGGCAATGGGAATGCCGAATGCAGCCATTATGGCATCTCCGATAAACTTGTCGAGCATTCCGCCTTCCCGCTGTATGCAGTCAACCATGATGGTGAAATATTCATTGAGCAAAGATACAGTTCCCTGCGCTCCCAACTCTTCTGTCAGGGTGGTAAAGCCCCTGATATCCGAAAAAAGGACGGTGGCTATGGTACTTTTTCCACCAAGTATATCTTCTCCGCCTTCAAGCAGCTGGTCAGCCAGTCCTGGGTCCATATACCGTGACATGGTCGATTTCATTCGCTTTTCAGTGCTGATATCTTCTATCATGATCATGGAACCAAGTTTGTTCTGTTCCACACTCAGCAGGGGAAGCACTGTCACATTTACCGATACCTTATCCCCGTCGAATTCGAGTTCGGCATCCATAATAACTTCAGATAGCTGGGTCTCATCCACACGTCTGACCTTATCCATGATCCAGGCGTTAGCTTCAGTAAAAAATTCTTCAGCCATATGCTCCAGAACATCTTCGGAGCGTGTACGCATGATACGCAAACCGGCAGCATTACATGTCATGATAATACCATCTTCGCTCAATGTAATCACGCCGTTGCTCATACTTTCGAGCATACCTTCGCTATAATTTTTCATGTTCTGAACTTCATCGAAAAGCTTGGCATTCTCAAGCGCTATGGATACCTGGGCGGTAAAAGTCCGAAGTCGGAATTCATCTTCATCGGTAAAAGGACCGCCGCGTTTGTTCAGCACCTGGGTCACACCTATGGTCTTACCGTTTTTATTGACAACCGGAACGCAGAGAATGGATCTTGTGAAATAGCCGGTTTTTTTATCAAATTCAGGGTTGAATCTCAAATCAGCGTAAGCATGGGGAATATTTATGGTTTCACTGGTCTGGAATACGTTGCCAGCAATACCCATGTGGTTTGGAATCTGGATTTTCAGCGCTCCCAGCCCCTCTCCCACTTCGGAAAGAAGCATGTTTTTCTTTTCATCGTTCAGAAAAAGGGTTGAACGATCCGAATTGAGCATTTTGGTGGCCTGAGACATAACTTTATTCAAGATGGCGCTCAGATCGAGTTCCGAAATTACGTCTGAAACCACATCGAAAAACTCCATCTCCTGTTCCCGTGTTTTCTTCATTTTTTCCACAAACTGGGTACTTTGAAGAGCAACAGCAGCCTGAGTAGTCATGGATTCAAGAAGATTCAAATCTTCTTCCGTGAACTTGCCTCTTCTCTTGTTCAAGACCTGGGTAACGCCGATAATATCGCCCTTGACTGTCTTGATGGGCGTACACAATATGCTTTTTGTCACCAGGCCGGTGACTTCATCCACATTGCGGTTAAAATATTTGTTGGTATAAGCATCATCAACAATCATTCCCTTGCCGATAGAAAAAACATGGCCTGCCACACCAGTATTGTCATTTATACGGATTTCCCGTTGATATTTGCCGGTCGCAACTCTGGAGTACAATTCATCTGCTTCCGCATCTTTTAAAAAGATGGTTCCTCTTTCGGCACTAAGCTCTCCTGTGACGATATCCACAAGAATACCGAGCATGTCATCAAGGGTTTCATAAGCGGCCATTGTTTTGGAGAGATTCAACAGCATCTCTGCCTGTTTGAGTTTGAGAACTGCTGTTTCGTTCACACTCATATTTTCCTGGGTTGTCGCGGTATCCTGAATATTATCTGGCATGGCAGTCATCCTCTATTTGTTGACGCATAACAGCGATGGTGCGCTGCAAGTGTTCAGTCTCTTTTTTGGCAGTTCTATCCATTTTCTCAATAGTGATCTCATATTCGGTACGGTTGTCTTCCAGTTCACTGCGAAGGTGGTCGATCTGCTGCTTTAATTGCTCTATTTCATCCTTGCTTCTCGCTCTGGCCTTCCGAATCCCTTCTGTTTTTTCAAACTTCAAATTTTCCAGTTCATATCGCATATCGGTGATGGTCGATGCCAAATGAGAGTTCTCATATTCTGCTTTTTTAACAGCAAGTCTCACACTCTCTGTCCTGTCGATTCCCGATACCTCAATCTGGCTTCTCAATTCATTGATGGTTTCCTTAAATTGAGCAATCTCTTTGTTTGCCAGTGATCCGGCTTTCCGGGTATTTTCCATGCGATCCAGTTCCATGACCTCAAGTTCACTTCTCAGATCGCTGACCATTTCCCTTAACTGGTTGATTTCACCTTCATATCTTTTTTTGGTCTTCCGAATTTTTTCCCTGGTTTCCATGTCCCTGGTTTCCAGTGCCGAACGCAGACTACTGACGGTATCCTTTAATTGAACGATCTCGTCATTATTTTTTGCAACGGCATCTCGAACACCGAGAGCCTTTTCAAAGGCCATAGATTCAAGCTTTTTTCTAAGATCCTGCACCGTAGCCTTATATTGAGCAACTTCACCACTGCCCCTCCTGTAGGCATCTTTGATGCTCTGGGCTTTTTCTGCAGATGTCTTCTCGAACGTACTCCGCAGCTTATGGATGGTCTTCTTCAAATGAATATTGTCACCATCTATCTTCGAGCTTGATGCCCTGATCTGCTCTTCGTACTTCTCTTTTTGTTTTTCGAGGTTTTCACGAATAACCGCGATGGTATTTTTCAGATGTCGATTCTCCCGCCGAAGAATGGTAACTTCATCCGCTTGAGAATCCTCATTGGATTCAGGTTTGATATTTTGTTGGGAATTTTGGTCCATATTCTGCCAGATCTGTCCCTTCTAAGGTTGACATAGTATGAATATTGAGAATACTTACAATCGGCAGACAGTATGACCGAATGTAAAAATCATGTCAAGGCAGAAACAAAACCCGATATAAACTTCAAGATAAATATTGGAAATTTATCAAAAGGGCATGATTTGAATTTTTTTATTGCTCATCCGTCTTTTCACCTCTATTCTTTTGAAATGAATTATCTGAGAATCCATATGATTAAAGGAGATTTAAAATGACAGTATCCAGATTTGGATTTTGGCAGCTTTCACTGTTTTTATCGATATTTATCATTGGATGTTCCAGCCCGGGGATACCGGATGCACAAAATCCAGAGAGCATTGAAACAGGCAATGCAGAAGAGATTGTCTTTCCAGATGGGAAAAAACTTCCACTTCCAGCAGAAAAAAATGTTTCTGGTCTTGCACAGATATTTGCTGATTCTACCAATGCAGATCAGGTTAAGAGCAGGAGAATTGATACATCTGATCTGCAAATATTGAAAAAAATTGAACAATCTGAAAAAACTGCACAAATGGCTCTTGCCATGATACAAAAACTCGCCCAGGAGCAGGGTACTGGTGAAATCACACTGTTTTTCCCAGTCGATTCCGCAATAATTCCAAAAAATTCTCTTGAATATCAAAGACTGGTCAGATTTCTCGATTATCTTTCAATACACGCAAAAGGCAGAAAAATCATTTTCATATCGATTGGCCGTGCATCAGCTTTCGGAAGCCATGAAAGAAATGAAAACTTGGCTCGTGAAAGAGCCTCAGCCCCTGTGGATATCATCGAAAAATACCTTGTCAACATTCCTCATACTTTTTTCAAGGTATATGGAACAGGCGCTGCAAAAAGCCCGGAAAATGTATCTGACAAAATTCATGCAAGACATCAACACACCCGTCTTACAGCCCTTTATGACACGGAAAAAAAATCGAATGAAACTGAAAGACTTTCAAAATCTCAGGATATAGAGCTTCATGGAAATGATAAAGATCAAAACGCTTACCCCCGTATGAAAAAAAATACCCCCCTGCCCTTCACAAATTCCATAGGAATGAACTTCGTTCCCGTTCCATGCGGAGAATTTATGATGGGATCTCCTGTTAATGAGACAGACAGAAAAAGTGATGAACTTCTTCACAAGGTGGTTCTGACCAGAGGTTTTTATATTCAGACAACTGAGGCTACACAGAAGCAATGGAAAATGATCATGGGAAACAATCCTTCATATTTTTCCTTTTACAAAGATGATTATCCGGCAGAACAGGTATCATGGTATGACGTAATAGAGTTTATCGACAGGCTGAACAAAAAAGAAAATGTAAAAACGTATGATCTTCCCACCGAGGCCCAGTGGGAATACGCCTGCCGAGCCACAAGTCCTTTACGTTTCAGCTTTGGAAACTATGAAAATCATATCACAAATTACGTATGGTTTCTTGATAATTCCAAAAAAAAATCCTGGCCTGTCAGTCAAAAAAAACCGAATACATGGAACCTGTATGACATGCATGGAAATCTGAGGGAATGGTGCAGGGATAAATACGGCCATTATACCGAGGCCACGGCTGTTGATCCTTTGGGACCTGAAATCGGAAATGAACGAGTAGCAAGAGGTGGAGGGTGGTTCGATTCCATAGTGGACATAAGATGTGCATCCAGAAAAGGGCATACTCCTGAAAGCCGCAAACGTAACTTAGGATTCAGGCTGATCCGCAGATTTGCACCAGATGAATCCGAATGCAGACCGTGAATTTGAAGCAGACGCATGAGATATAAAGCCTCAAAATAGAATGCCGCATATCATTGCTCAATTTTCGACAATCTTTTTAAATTTTGAATAATCATCCACAGTCCTGAGCGAGTTTCTGATCATTATCACTCGACTATCAAGTTTTTTTATGTTGACTGAATTTATTGGAAATTTTTACATCAAGGATTTCATATGCCTATCAATAAATTCAATGGCTTATAGCTGAGGCCAATATTTTATATTTTCAAAACTGG
>JAUCGE010000019.1 GCA_030377965.1 Desulfobacterales bacterium HSG16 | reverse complement strand
CCGGTTCCTCATGCTGATGGTTGAGCTATCGCTATGTAAACGATGCTATTGAAATAATTTTCCGCTCAAGCGGATATTAGCACCAATTTATCCATTTTTCAAATTTTAAAAACTTGATAGTCGAGTGAAAGTTTTTGAAGGCTTTGGCAGTTATAACAAACTCATCTTCAAATTCAGGAATGATTTGCGGAGCAAAAATTGGCTCTTTATCCTCCACAGCCTTTTTAAAATCATCTTCGGAAGCAAACCCCACCAGCGTATTTCCAGCACGAATATTAAAATCCACATCCGGCAGCGGCTCCAGGCCGTAATTCGGTTTTCGGATATTGATATCCACCGCTCCCACCATTTTCAAAAAAAGGCGCAGTTTGGCGATTTCAACGGCCTCGTGCATAATATCAACGCCGTACAGGTTATTGAGAATAATTGTTTTATATATGTAATAGCCAAGATTGGGGTGTTCCTCGCTCTTTACTTCAGACAGAACGTATTGAAAGAACTTATATTTTCTTGGATTTTGATTTTCATCGGTAAACTGCTCCATTCTTTCAATACAGGTTTCATAAAGCGGCTCAAGAATGTTCAAGGCGGCAAATAAAAAAGCCCCTGAACCGCATGTCGGATCAAGGATGGTGACAGATTTAAGCGCTTTGTAAAAATGCCGGATAAAATCAGAGTCATCAATATTTTCCAGAACATCCTGCACAAACTGTCGGATATTCAAATTATATGTAATAAAATCATTAGTTTTTGTTATTTCACCGTTTTCAATTTTCAATTTTATTTTTGCACACCGTTTTCTGCGCTCAATCATTTCTCTGAAAGTTTCGGTGGGCAGAGCAATTTCCTGGGGTGCTTTTTTATTCCAACATTTTCTTCTTTCCCAGAGATGAGGAGATTTTGAATTTTTAACCGTCTTTTTTTCAATCTCAGGTAAAAATCCAGCCTTGATCTCATTCGGCAGATCGCCAAACAAATCACCATTTTGCGGGACACCTTTTTTAACAGCGTCATAGATGTAGGTATCACCGCTGGCTTTCAAAAAAGACCAGATAAAACCCTCTGTTTTAAAAACCTTGGGATACGCATTTTTTACCTTATCAAGAAGAAAGGGGATAATGGTATTTTTACCAATGTAATCGGTTATATCTTCTTTTGTATAATAAGCACCCATTGCGGCACGGTCGTTAATATATTTTTCAAATATGTAACCAATAACATCAGGATTTATGTCTTTGCCGCTTGACTCCACGCGGGTATCAAGATGCCAGTTCCACTGATCAAAGAAATCAAATATCTTTTCAAAAGCTTCGTCTTTTATCCGGATTTTGCCAAACTGCCTTTCCAGTTCATGAACATCAAAAAGCCCGCCGTTGAGATAAGGAATTTTGCCCAGTTTAACAGACAGTTTCCGCTTTTTTTCCGGCTGTCCAAGTCCTTTATGAAACAGTTCAAGCAAAAAATTCTGATAAAAACCGTAAAATTTATTTTTTCCGGCTTTTGATTTTACTTGTTTAAGCTTGTCCTGAAGGTAATGGATATTATTATCAAGATATCCCCTTTTCTGAATAAAGTAGCAGAACATCAGCCTGTTCATCATTAAAGAGGCGTACCATTGTTTACTCTTATTTTTTTTATCAACAATACTGTCGTCAATGCCGGAAATAAAACTCAGGAAAGCATTGTGGTGTTTCTTAAATTCTGTGTAGAATTTTTTTGTTACCGTTTCGGTATTTTTTGCAAAGTTTTCTTTAAAGCGGGCAATCACATCAATCAAGGTAATGTTTTCCTCTTCATCCAGAGTAAAAAGCAATCCTCTCGCCCTTTGGTAAAGAATTTCCGGGTCCTGCTCTATTGCATATTGGATTTCTCTTGTCTTTCTCGGCTTGTCAGGTTCCTGAATCACAAATTGCCATATTTGTTTTGTTTGTGCTTTATCCGTATAAATAATAAGATGTTCATGATGAATTTTTTTAAAATTATTCTCAATCTTTTTCCTTGTTTTACTAAGTGGAATCTCTCCGCCAGCACAAGGCGGGCACAGGACAATTACAAATCCCCGTTTTTCTACAATTCCGTGTATTTCAAACGTGTTTTCATCTGCTGTGATGGGAATTTGGCCGCTGTAATAATTATCCCAGCCAAGATCAATAAAAAGTCCTTTAAAATCAAATTTTTTAACATAGCTTGAAAACTTTTTCTTATTCATAATTAACTATCCCCATTGAACAGATTATTTTGGGTTCTTTGTGTATACTTTCATCTTCTTCATTTTTCAAACTGAGTTTTCCCTCATCCCGTAAAGAGACAACAAGGTGGGCAAGTTCATTATCGGAAATCCCAAATCTCAGTTGACGGTTGAGCGTTTCTCTGGCATACTCCTGCAAATTATAATGATATATATCCTCAACAGCTTTTTTCATTTCTTCGGTCACAAAAAGCGAGTTTTTATTTTTCTCAATATAGCCGGAGAGTCGTATATAGGTGCGATATTTTGCACTGTTTTTCTTTCCGAGCTGTCCGCCGATCTTATCTTCGATGTTTTGAATATGTTTTATTGCGGCAGCGACAATTACATGATGACATTCCATTTTCGGCATCGGCTTTTCTTCAGGCTTGCATTTGAGAGCTTTTAATATTGCAAATTGTGCCTGTGTGACAATTTTTTTTTCTGTGTTGATCCAGGTTAAAACATCATTGCCTCGGGCTGTCTTTGAATACACTATTGCACCAGGCTTACAGTTTTCACCAACGGCTTTTTTCGAAGAATAAATAACATCTGACAGATCCGGAACTATCTTGCCTAATTTGGGATTTTCATCCACTGCATTTTTCCATATCTGATAGGCATAAGAGGCCAGATCAACTTCAATGTCATCTTCCTCATCAAGTATTCCGGCTTTTTCATTGTACAGGTCTTTTATGTTGATTGGATCTCCTTCAAAAAAGGTCTCATCTGCACCTAAAGTTTCAGCGTTTTCTTTTATGCGCCGCTGCAACCTGTTTCTCAAGTTAATAATAGTCTCAATGCCATCTTCTGGTAAAAAAGAATAGCAAAAAATTTTATCCGACTTCTGACCGATTCTGTCAACACGGCCCGCTCTTTGAATAAGTCTGATAATGGCCCAGGGCAGGTCATAGTTTACAACGATATGCGCGTCCTGAAGGTTCTGACCTTCGCTGAGAACATCTGTTGATACAAGCACCCGGACTTCATCTTTTTTTGATATTTTATCTGTTTTGTCGTTACTTTTCGGGCTAAAACGATGGGCCAGTAATGTTGGATTGTCTGAAGCACCGGTTACATGAGCAAAGCTGTTAATTTTATCTTTCAGGTTTTCATGCAGATAATCAGCAGTGTCTGAGTATTGAGTGAAAATCAGTATTTTTTCATGAGGATGTGTTACATTGCACAGTTTTTCAAGAGAAGACAGCTTGCGGTCTTTTTCAGCCTCCCATTTTTTGTTCAAATTAACTATTTCAAGAAGCAGTTTATTATCATTACTCAGATCATCTTTTAAAAATTTTGTGAAAAACACACTTCTTATCCAGTCATACTGTTTTTTATGCTTTTGAATCAGATTCTGATAAAATTCTGCGGCATTTTTTTGATATTTTTCTTCTGTATTCATCACCCCAATTTTTAATTTATCGGTTGAATCATAAAAAAGGTAATCATCAATAATTGCTGTTTCCTGTTGTCCCACTGGCAGGGGATTGTTATGTTCAATAGCATGAAGAAACAGACAGTTTCTCAATATTTGCCTGCTTACAGACAGCATAAAAGCGTATCCACTGCTTTCCAGTCTCTTAAAAAGATTGGTTCTTGCAAATCCTTTCAACTGAATACCAGCACGACCAAGATTTTCAATTATGGTTTTTTCGTGTGATTCAAGCTCCTCTTTGGGTTTATCTTTTATATAATTATCCTGCCCCAGCCCATAACGTGGAAACCGCATTCTATCTATAAGTTTGATTACTTTTTTTGAATAAAGCCGTGCATACTGGTCATTTTTATCTTTTCGTTTAAAACTGAAATCAACCCGTTTAGGTATTCTTTTGGGAAAATATTGCCTGGTTTCATTTGCCCCATTTTGCTCGTTTGGGAAAAGAAGATAATCTCTTCCACGTTCATCAGTTTTCGTGTAATTGTTTTTTATGAAGCTTCGTGTTCTACGAACCAGAAAAAGCCTCATCAGTTCGTTCCAGTCATCAGAGAAATTACTTTTTTCAAATGCACCGATAGTATTTGCATTTATCTGATATTGTGCTGAAAATTGAACTCTTCCCCCAATGCTTTCAATAAATTTTTCCGGACATACTCCCAAGTTTTGTTCTTCATCAAGAAAAAGGCGCAACTGGTTGCCTATGTCCAAATAAGATTTATTATAGGGTGTGGCAGTTAAAAGTATAACCTTGCTGTCATTCAGTTGAATATATTCATGTAGCGCCCGGTATCTTTTGCCTTTACGATTGCGAAGATTATGGCTTTCATCCACAATCATCAAGCGGAATCTGCGTTCATCTCCAAGTTTGCTCTGTATTTGTGTTACAGACATTACCTTTGCCCTGAGCTGATACTTATGAGCGTAGTCCTCCCACATTGTCACCAGGTTTTTAGGACAGATTATCAGTGTTTCAAGGAAAAAATCATCTTCAAAAATTTTCGCCAGAGCGATCGCTGTTATGGTTTTGCCAAGTCCTACAACATCACCGATTAGTACGCCGCCTCGTTTATGCAGATGATGAGCTGATATTTTTACAGCATTTGCCTGGTAGGGGAAAAGCTCTCTCTGAAATCTTTTTGACAATGAAAACTCAGCCATCCCGGCCCGTGCCTCACTGGCAAGATGGTATGCGGTTTTCAGGTATATGTAATATGGCGGGATTTCTCTTTCACCTGCCCAGCTTTCATCCAGTATCTCGACCAGTTCTTTTGATATGTCAATAGACCAGCGGTTATTCCACCTGTTCTGATACCATTCAGCCAGTTTATTCGCTGCATCCTGTTCAACCACATCCACATTTAACTCGCCCTGATTTAAAATGCCTGAAAATGTAAGATTGCTGCTGCCCACAAATCCGATGACAGGGCTGTTATAATCTTCTCTGACAGACAGGTATAATTTTGCGTGAAGCGGATGGGCAAGATGGAGCTTGACAAAAACTTTTCCGGTTTTAATCTGCTCAGACAGCTTTTGCAATGCCTTCTCATCTTCGTTATTGGGAGTGCCGATTATTAATTGTTCTCGAAGTTCCTTTGCAAGTTTCTTTTTAAATTCTATGGCTTTGGCGTTGTCTAAGATACTTCTTTCATCTGTAATAAAATTGTCTTCAAGGATTTGCACAGGCTGTCTCTGCATTCCAATAAGAACACGACAGTGATATTTGGTATCGTCGTCATATTCTTCCGGAAGATAATCGCCGGACAAATTGTCAACTTGCTGATAAATCTGCCTCCAACCGCGAAGATTGAAATATCCAATACAAAAATCAGCTCTTTTGGCATTTTTAAGAGTTTTGTTAATGCCTTCTTTTAACTTGTTTTCGATATTATCGTATATTTTTGGCATTTTTTCAGGCTCCTGTCCCACACCGTCTTTCGCGATTACTTCAATCTGCCTTTGTTTACACTTCCAGCCAGCAGATCAAGAGTATGTCATATGTTGAAGAATTCATAGATTATTAACAAAGATAAAAATATGTGTCAACTTTCTATTGCCTTCCCTCAAAATTCCTTTCAATCGTAAAATGCCTGTGTTATATTGTCTGGATTATGTTGTTGGTAATCTGAATACGATGGCTGATTGCTGTCTTGATTTTAACGGAGGAATAACCTATGGAAAATAATCATGAACCGGTTAATGATTCGGGTAATGGTTCAGATGCTGTCAATGATCCGAGACTGGCACGCCTGATTCGCTGGGAAGAAAAAAAGCGTATGTGGTATATGATTTACCTGTTCATCGGCGTGGGAATCTGTTTTATCCTTTATTTTACAAAGCCTTACGGATTCGACCCTGGAACCAGCTTTCTCTGGGGCAACGTTTTTGGTCTGGGCATTCCCCTTGCCACAATTTTCATCCTTTCTTTTATCCACCAGAAAATATTGAGCCTTTGATATGATATTAAAAAAACACATTTTTTTTACCGTGCTTCTCGGCCTGTTGTTCATGGCTTCGGCAGACTGTGGTGCAGATGTTCTTTACGTCCACAATTACAGGGTTGAAGAATATGTGATCGGAGAAAAACGATCACAGGTTTTTATAGCTTACAGCCCTTCTTCCATGATGATGGACAAGGAAACCGGTTATACCAGTTCCTGGATGAAACGATTGTTCGGGAAAGTGAAAACAGAGAGACATTCCACACGATTTATGCTGAATAAGGATCGGATCGAAGAAGTGGACTGGTACAATGAAAAGGTTTTGATCCTGCCTTTTGAAAGAATTACGGATACCGGATGGATCAAGCAGATGGACGAACAGAGCGCTGCTGTGCAGGATATTTTGAAAAACAGATATAAAGTCAAAGAACCGGTTCTTTCCATACGGGTGACTCCGGAAAAAATACGGATCGGAGCATGGACATGCGTCAAGGTTGTTGCTGACTTGAGACTCGAAACTCTTGACATGAAAAAGCATGCAAAGAGTATTACCCTGGTGAGCCAGCAACTGTGGGTATCTGAAACAATAAAAGGTTATGACCAGTATCGGCTGTTTTACGAGAACCTGGAAACCAAAACAGGGATAGCTGCCCAGCGCCTCAAAGGCTTGAGTTTTTTACTTAAATACTGGCAGGGCAGCCTTGATCCGATAAAAGAGTCTCTTGCAAAGGTGAAAGGATATCCGGTTAAAAATAAAATGGTCGTAACAGCCAGATATATAAGCCATTTAAATACAGACTCTCCAAGAACTGTTACAAAGATAATCAAGCAGGAAGAAATGGAACTCAAAGAAATTAAGATGGACGATTTTGATAAAACCAGATTTGAGGTACCAAAAGAATTTAAGCAGAATTTTATTGAAAAGAAATGAAAAAGTCGGGAGTAGAATAAGGAACATATAAATTCTCTCCCGGCTTATGTTTATACCTGTTATAACTTCTAATGCCGTCTTATAACTTCTAATGCCGTCTTATAACTTCTAATGCATCTTCGAGACCATGAATTCCGAGGACGCAATGTCTTCCAACAATTCGAGCTTGTCATGCTGCTCATGTTCTATTGCACATCTTAAATTAAATACACACAAGTTTTTGCATATTGGATCGGATAAACTGAATTCTCCCAGGCATCCGAAAAAATCATCATCGAATATCGATTCGCTTGAATTTTTTTGCATATTGATTCCTTATAGTTTGAGTAGTGAAATCATCTCATCATGAATAAGGCTGTTTGTAGTCAGGATTTCTTTTTTATCGACTGAAAAAGGCCGATTTGAAAAGTCGGTTATCCGTGCGCCAGCTTCTTCTGCGATGATTATTCCGGCAGCAGTGTCCCAGGGCTTGAGATTTTGTTCCCAGAAACCTTCAAATCTGCCGCAGGCAACAAAACAAAGATCAAGAGAGGCTGCTCCCAGCCGTCTTACTCCCTGTGATGCCATAAGGCAGTTTTGAAATCTTGGAGCAAGCACATCCATATGATCCGCAAAATCATAGGGAAATCCGGTCACCAGAAGGCTTTCTGAAACCTGCTTTACGCTTGACACTTTTATTGGTCTGCCGTTTAAAAATGCCCCCTGTTTCGATCTTGCAGTAAACAGTTCGCCGCTGATCGGGTTTAAAATGATCCCGAACTCTATCCGGTTGTCTATGGCAAAAGCTATGGAAACGGCAAAGATTCCTAGCTGATGTGTAAAATTAGTAGTTCCGTCCAGAGGATCAATGATCCATTTAAATGGGGAGTTTTGCTGTTTTTCGCCGCTTTCTTCTGCAAGTACGGAATGATCCGGGAATTTTTCACCGATAATTTTCAAGATGGCTTTCTCAGACGCGAGATCTGCTTCTGTTACAAGATCTATCGCTCCCTTTTTTTCCACCTGTTTTAACCGGCCGAAAAAGGATCTTATAATTTTTCCGCTTTTATATGCGGCCGATATTCCAACCCTGTGTGCATATTCAATATTCATAGGCATAAATAATGGTCTTATTTTGTAACGATGTCAAGGAACAGATTGAACCATTTCTGCCTGCTTTATATATTATCTTTAAAGTACAGGCTGTTAGAACACGGCAAGAATAAGTTTCACCAGGATTTGCCCTTATATTACATCTTCTTTTGAAGGCCCGATTCTTCTTTCCATTGTCTCAACAAGGGTGGCCAGTCCGGTTTTTTTTGTCGATGAAATAGCAAGAGCTTCGTATCTCAGGCAGAGTATTTCGACCTGTTCGTCATCAATCAGATCCCGTTTGTTGAATACCCGGATAGTTGGAATATTATTTACGTTCAGATCATCCAGTATTTTTTCGACAGATTCGATCTGATCTGAAAACTCAGGATTGCTGATATCTATGACGTGGATCAGAAGATCCGCGCTTTCCAGTTCTTCCAGAGTTGCTCTGAAAGCTACCATCAGATCTTTTGGAAGATCCCTTATAAATCCCACTGTGTCCGTTATAATAACTTGCGTATCTCTTGGAAATCGGAGCCGCCTGCTGGAAGGATCAAGGGTTGCAAACATGCGGTCTTCGGTGACAACCTTGCTCTGAGTCAGGGTATTGAGCAGAGTTGATTTGCCAGCATTGGTATATCCTATGATAGATATTACCGGAAGCCCCTGCTTGTTTCGTTTGGCTTTCTGGAGTTTTCTCTGTTTTCTGACCTTGTTCAGATCCTTTGTAAGCCTGGCCACCCTGTCTCTTGCCCGCCTGCGGTCTACTTCGAGCTTGGTTTCACCTGGTCCGCGCCCTCCAATGCCTCCTTCAAGGCGTGAAAGAGCTGTGTTTTTTCCCACCAGTCGGGGCAGCATATATTTAAGCTGGGCCAGTTCAACTTGCAGCTTTCCTTCCCTGGTCTGTGCCCTTCTCGCGAAAATATCAAGTATCAGCTGCGTTCTGTCAATGACCTTCAATTCGATACTGTCGGTTATCGACCGAATCTGTGAAGGGTTCAATTCCTGGTCAAATATGACAATAGATACTCCTTTTTCCATTGCCTGAACGGCCATTTCCCGGATTTTGCCAATCCCCATGAGGAACCTGTGGTCGATTTTTGCACGGCGCTGGATAATAGTATCCACGATTTTGATATCACTTGAACGGGCCAGTTCCTTCAATTCAGACATGGATTTTGCAGCTATTCGACGCTGATCAGTTGTCACACTTACAAGAAAAGCCCGCTCTTTTCCAGTATCTGCATCATACAGGGCGCGCATCTGAGACATTTCATCTTCTAACGCCTGTATCAGTTCAAGACATCCGATATCGAGTCTGCCCGTATCAACAGGGTCCATAACCTGAAAGTATTTGCCCTGTATCGGTTTGGGCAGTACATGGGCAAAATGGACTCTTGAAATATTACCTTCCGGCCTGAGACAGATGACTGCCATCAGATCGAGACGTAAAAGGGATAGATCTGTCAAATCATCCGGTGTTAAAGGCTCATCCCCTATATGTGTATGAATACATCTCAATCCCTTGAGCCTGCCCGGGATTGTTCGATATTCGGGGGTATCTGGAATGAGTATTTTATGCTGATCTCCCACGATTACAGAGAAAATTTTACCTTGACGGTTAATTAGAACACCGATCTGCCGTCGAATCTCACTGGAAATCTGCCCGATATCTTTTGCAAGTTCAGGTGTAATGAGAAAATATGGCGGAATGCGCCTGCGATACAGGTTTTCAATCCGTCGTATCTGGTCATGCTTGAGTCCGTCAGTATGTCCGAAAATTTTTTTCATGCCTGTCCGTTTTCAGTAATCCGAATTTTCATTGGCCGGGTTCCTGTCACGGTATTCTCCTATGTAAATAAATCAGTTGTAATCTTGTTGAAGATTTTCAAATCGGGTATATTTATTGATAAAAGCAAGGGAGACCGATCCGACAGGGCCGTTTCTCTGCTTTGCAATGATCACTTCTGCTTTTCCAATGTTCGGGTTGTTTTCATCTTTGTTATATACTTCATCTCTATATATGAAAGCTACCACATCAGCGTCCTGTTCAAGAGAGCCTGACTCGCGAAGATCTGACAGCTGCGGCCTTTTATCGCTTCGTTCCTCAAGCTTTCTGTTCAACTGGGACAAAGCGATTATTGGAAGATTGAGTTCTTTAGCAAGCCCTTTGAGGGATCGGGAAATTTCGGATATTTCCAGATCTCTTCGTTCCGTACCAGACGAACCTCTCATCAATTGAAGATAATCAATGATCAAGAGTCCGAGATTGGCATCTTTTTTAAGTCGTCTGGCTTTTGCCCGGATTTCCAGGGATGATATACTGGCTGAATCATCAATAAACATTGGAGCCTGGGACAGGGTTCCTGCTGCGTTTGTCAGGTTGTTCCAGTCATCATCGCTTATAAACCCGCCTCTGAGTTTAAAGGAATCAACCCTGGATTCCGAACATAACAATCTCATGGATAATTGTTCTTTAGACATTTCAAGGGAGAAAACTGCAACAGATACGCCTCCCATAACCGCTGCATTTCTGGCGATGTTCATGGCAAGAGCTGTCTTTCCCATACTTGGCCGGGCTGCAAGAATGATCAAATCGGAAGGCTGAAATCCTGAAGTCATATGATCCAGCTGGTTATATCCGGTCGTAACACCTGTTACAAGGGTCTTATTACCCTGTCTTTCTTCAAGTGCATCAATATTAATCTCTATGATGTTCGACAAAGGATAAAATGACGGCTTGATATTTCTTTCTGAGATTTCGAATACCGTACTTTCGGCAAAATCGATAATTTCTTCGATATCTCCTCTGTCATCCAGACAGCGTTTTGTGATTTCATTCGATTTTATGAGAAGATGGCGCAGGCTCGCTTTGTTGCGGACTATTTTAGCGTAATGTGCGGCATTAGCGGCCACCGGCACAGTATCAAGAAGTTTTGCCAGAAAAGAAGTTCCACCCACCTTTTCCAGATCTCCATTTTCTTTGAGGGCATTGTTCAATGTCACCAGGTCGATGGGTTCGTTCTGTTCGTAAAGCGTCAAGCAGACTTCGAATATTTTCTGGTGAGAAGATCTGTAAAAATCGTCAGGCGTAAGTACTTCAACTATATCTGAAAGGGTATTGTTATCAATCAGTATGGAACTGATCAAAGATTCTTCGGCCTCAATATTCTGGGGCGGCAACTTGTCTTGAAAGAAATTTTTATCATTTTGAGCCAGGCGTTTTGCCATAGAAACGAATCGATCTTTTGTTTAACGGGGGAGTTTTTTAACCTGCCGGAAACAACAGACGTTTCCGGCAGATGGCTTACCTTATTGTTCGGAGACCACTTCGACGGTGATTTCCGGTTCCACATCTCTGTACACACGGATAGGTACCTGATATTTACCGAGAAATTTGATAGGTTCCTTCAGCAATACCATCCGTTTTTCCATCTCAATACCCTGAGCAGCGAGTGCATCTATGATATCACGGATATTTATGGAACCGTAAAGACGTTCCTCGTCACTGACCTTGGCGGAAATTGTAACGTTGACACCTTCAATCCGATTGGCCATTTCCTGCGCGAATTGTTTTTCTTTGGCGATCTGAAGCTCGAATTTCTTTTTCTTCTGCTCCAGGGCCTTTCGGTTGGACGGGGTGTCGGCAACAGCCTTCTTCTGGGGAAGAAGGTAATTTCTCGCATAACCGTCAGCCACGGTGACCTGGCTGCCGATAATCCCCAGCGATTCTATGGTTTCTGTCAATATAATTTTCATGTGAACCTCCGTTAAGACTTCCAAAAAAAGTTTTTCACCGGGTTATCTGCTGAAAATATACATATTGTATTATTTTCTCCATTGTGAAAAACATTTTCTTATAAACCTGTATATATGAAAAATGAGCGGATCATTCTTCACTGTTCATTTTTCTCAAATTCAGCCAAGTGTCAAAAAATCCGAGTCCAGCGATCAAAAGCAGCATCCATTGCTGTATGGCTATTATGCTGTACAGCATTATGCGGATCATGGGAGGCAGCCCCTTTTGTTCGAAAAACCAGGCAACGATGGCAATGCCCGCAAAAAAATAGACTGTCAGCAATACGATCATGCCGTTCACCCCGACCATATTAATGGTCCTGTGTGGAAGAAACAGCATGATACCGCAAACTATTACAGCCCATACGAGAAATTCGGGGGCCTTCCAAAAGCATAAAGGACCGTAGGCAGGATAGGGCATCTTTCCGGTTTTCAGTACCGGTTTTGCCATCAGCAGGGTTATCCATACCAGCATGAGGGTGAACGAGATTACAAATGACGGAATCATTGCAACCATCATATCCCGTTTTTGTTCCATGGAACTCATTGCCTCGTGAATCATGTCCTGGGATGCTCCCGCTCTTTCATAGATCGTAACAGTCATTTGCAGAACTTCTTCCACATACCCGGATACAACAAGCAGGATATCGATATTCATTACGCTGATATAAAAGAAAATAATGGCAATACCTGCTGCCCAGATTGCAGCACACGTTTTCAACACTGTCAGTTCTATCGGATAGTTTTTCTCGAAACAATCCCCGATCATAAATCCCATAAGAAGGATTTCGCTGAAAAAAACAAGATCAACATCAAACCTGCCTGATACTGCAAAAACTATCAAAGTTGCTGCTGAAGGTATGATCGCCCCGATATTCCTGCCGAGTTTCAATCGATAAAAAAGAACCGGCAGGGGAATGAAAAGAGGCAGAACAAGGGACATCAACGGAAAAATGCCGCAGATGTAGAATAGACATACGACAAATACCGTTCCCTTGATCAAGTCTTTCGTTATTTCCCCTTGAATATTCTGGGGCAATCTATGCTCTTCCTTTCTTCTCACTCATTTGTAATAATGATGAGAAATTTCTGCTTTGCCAGAATCAGTTTTATTTGGCCAATATTCGATAATTTCAAAAATGGCATCAAACATCCACTGTGCCGACATAAGGCAGCAAGGCGATAGTTCGTGCACGTTTAATAGCGACAGTCAGGACGCGCTGGTGTTTGGCACAGGTTCCGGAAATACGCCGTGGAATGATTTTTCCTCGTTCTGTTGTAAAATATTTCAAGGATTTTGGATCCTTATAATTAATCACCATCTTGCTGTCCGCACAAAAACGACAAACCTTCCGACGGTGATAAATTCTTTTTTTTCTTCTTCGTGCAGGGCCGCCTCTTTTACTTCCGCCTCTTGGGGCCATAATTATACCTCCTCACCGCTTTTGGTTTCAGCCGATTCTTCAGACTCTGTTTCTGAGCTTTCACTTCCGGAATTGCCTGGTGTTTCCGCTGGTGTTTCCGCTGGTGTTTCTGCTGGTGTTTCCGCTGGTGTTTCTGCTGGTGTTTCTGCTGGTGCTTCCACTGGTGCTTCTTCCGTTGGTGCTTTCTCAGGGGTTTTTTCTTCCCCGGATGTTGAAGCTTCAGCAGGAGTCTCTAACGCTGAGGCGGCTTCTTCCAAATCTTTTTTGATCTTCTCGACATCAGCATCTCTGTCAAGAACAATGGTCATATATTTCATGGCCCTGTCATCAATTCTGAACTGCCGTTCTATTTCATCAACCAGCTCACCGTTTCCACAATAATCGAGTCTGACATAATAGCCTCGAAGTTTTTTCCTGATCTCATAGGCCAGTTTCCTGTTTCCCCATTCGTCGAACTCGACAAGAAATCCCTGCTGATCGATCAGATCCCGGATTTTTTTGAAAAAATCCTCCCGCTGCTCTTCTGAAAGATCGGGGTCCGAAATCACAATTGTTTCGTAACGTCTCATGCAACCTCCTCTTGGATATTAAAGTCCCGGCAACAAACCGGAACAAGGACAAACCAATAATCAAAACCCAAAATTTATCTTTATAACCTTTTCATAAAAGACGTGTCAAGATAATTTAAAATTTCATGATTTTAAATTTGCCAGTCCACTGTAAAACCTGAAAAGGCTTGACCATGTACTGTCTGTACAATATTAAAATGAATTATCATGAGAACATGAAACTCAGGTATATTGTCACAATCTATGAGCATATAATAAGGAGAAACAAATGCAGGAATATACAATTCATCCTCTCGTTGTTGGCATGAACGAAACAGATCAGGGTGTTATGACCTATCTTCGCGATTACGGCAAACCCATACTCCTTCCGATTTACGTTTTTTATATAAAAGGCGGAGACAAAAACATCCTTGTGGATACCGGTCTTGAGCAGTTTGTTGTAAGAGATGATGTTCAAAAACGATGCGATTTTGAAATATTGGAATTTGAGGATGCACTTTTAAAATTCGATTTAAAGCCGGAATCAATTGATGTTATCATTCATACACATCTGCACAATGACCATTGTGAAAACGATTACAAATGTAAAAATGCCGAAATTTACGTCCAGAAAAAGGAACTCGAATTTTTCGATGATCCACATCCCATAGATCACAGATATTATTCAGATGTCTTAGATGATCTTAATGTGATACCCGTGGATGGTGATGCAAATATAATGGATGGAATCGATGTCATCCTGACCCCCGGACACACCATCGGAGGCCAGTCTGTGTCTATCAACACAACTGAAGGCAGGGCCATTATCACAGGTTTTTGCTGTAATGAGAAAAATTTTCCCGAAAAAGGGCCGGTAATTCCGCCTGGTGTGCATCTTGATGTCATTGATGCGTTTGAGTCCGTAAAAAAAATAAAGGAAATGGCTGATGTCCTTATACCTCTGCATGATTTTTCCATAGCTTCAAAGTCTAAAATCCCCTGATCTGTCCTATTTGCAGTTTGCCAGTTTATGATCAGTCAATAAAAATATTTTCCATTTTGATTGTATTCAGCCCTATGAATTGACAGCATAATGACAGAGAAAAATTGACTTTTTCCCTTCATGTTTGATATGAATCACAAATGTGTGATCAAGTCCGTTAAATGCAATCGAATATGTCATTTGAACCACTTACCATTACGGAGGGCAAAAACATGAGTTTGAGACAAAGTCTGGCAGTATGTATTATCCTGATTCTTGTATTCGGAGGGTTTCAGGCAGTATCGGCTGCTCCGAAAAAACCTGTTGTAGTGCCTGGGAAAAGTTTTCTTCCTCTGCGGGTTCTGGCCCGCCCTTTTTCCAATATCTATAAAAGTGCCGATGAAAAAAGCAAAATCGTGCAGGAAAACGTTCCGGTTTTTCAATCATATTTTGTCTATTCACGTCCTGCCATAAAAATTTACGAAGTAAAATCTGATGGATGGTATGAGGTCGGAAGTGATAAAAGGGGCAATGTAATCGGCTGGATGAAAGCCGAAGATGTGATGGAATGGAAACAGACCATGTGTCTTGCGTATGAACATCCAGGCGGTCGAAGACCTGTCCTTATGTTTGATGATCTCAAAGCATTGCGTACACTTGTCAAACTTGAAGAAGATGAGCGGATAGAAAAAACGGAAGAATATTACAGACAGATTGAATCGAAAAAATTACCCCCCAATTTTCCAATTATATCAATGGAACCAAAGGATGCTATTGATATAACGGAACAATTTTATCTTTTACCTATTTTGGAACATGCTCCTTTTGAAATTGAAGGCAGAGAAGGAAGATTGATAAAACTGGCATCTGCACCCAAATCGGCAAGGGGAGGAGGAGGAAATCTCAAAAATCCGGAACCTGGTCTGGAGTCTGGCTCAAATCTGGAATCTGGCTCAAATCTGGAATCCGGCTCAAATCTGGAATCCGGCTCAAATCTGGAATCCGGTTCAAATCTGGAGTCCGGCTCAAAAAAAGTGTCTTCGAATCTCGAATCTGAAATGTTGAAGAAACTCGAACTTGATCTCGTATATGTGGTTGACACGACTGGAAGTATGGGACCCTACATCAAGTCTACGCTGGATGCTATAAAAAATATCTCCCTCAAAATATCCCAGGACGCGAAGGTCGATGCCAGTGTCCGATTCGGACTCTGGGGATACAGAGATTCAACGGATATACCTGGTATCGAATACTCTACAAAAAATTTCACCCCAAAACTTCAGGATGTCGAAGGATTCGAAAAAACTCTTTCCAAAGTCCAGGTTGCCAAAGTTGGGAGCAAGGACTATCCTGAAGATGTTTTTTCCGGTATGGACAAAGCTATGCGTGAGACGCAGTGGACAGATAACGCTCTTCACATCATAATACTGCTTGGAGATGCCCCCAGCCATCAGCCAGGCCATAAATGGAACATTTCCGGCCAGAGTGCTGAAACTTTGAACACTTTTGCCAACGACAATAAATATTCTGTTATAGCACTCCACATTAAAGATCCGAGAGCAACGGATTTTCTGGATCTTGCAGAAGAACAGTTCAGAAGTCTGTCCAAAAACCGGGGGCTTGACGAATCCTCATATTTTGATGTTCCTTCAACCGATCTTGTAGCTTTTGAGGGCGTTTCAAAAACAATTGCCGATGGTTTGATCGGACTGGTGAAAGAAGCAAAAAAAGGGCGGCTGACAATGGCTTCCGCCAGTCATGGCGATGAGTCCGCTAAATCCAGAGACAGTGATGCTCCCAAAGACGAAGTTGCTGAAAAAGTCAGAAAGCTCGGATATGCAGCCCTGGTGGACTGGATTGGAAGAGAAAAAGGAACGCAGGCTCCAAGGGATATTATAGCCTGGGTAACGGACAAAGATCTTGTAGATCCAGCTATGCCATCTATGGATGTTCGTGTATTGATCAACAAGAAACAACTTGATTCCCTCAGAACAGTTCTTCAGGAGATCATGTCGGCAGGAAGGCGCGGGATTATCGGTGGAGAAAAATTCTTCGATTCTCTCCAGGCGATTCCAAGTGTGGTATCAAGGGCCGGAGATCAGATAAGAAATGCCAAATCTATGGCCGATACAGGGCTTGTTCCCGAATTCATGGATGGCCTCCCTTATAAAAGCCAGATCATGAATATGAGCAACGATCTGTGGAGCAGCTGGTCAATTGATCAGCAGGAAGAATTTTTAAATGAGGTTGATGCTAAAATCCAGTTGTACGTTGCTATTCATGATGAACCTTTAGGCTGGGTTCCTCTGACCAAAGGCGATGATCCGGATGAATTTATTTATCCTTTGAGCCTTGAAGCGCTTCCTTAATATATAGACTGTCACAAATTAATTTTCAGTGCGTTATCAGTCGGAGATATACTATGTATATGATCTCCTCCCTCTGGCCTTCTGAAATTTAATATGTGAAGGTCTATAGTTATAGCAGTTCTCTGTCATAAAATAGTTGAACTAACTTGTCCAGAGTGCGAAAGACCTCCGAGGTTTTGAAAGCCTGGAAACCTCGGAGATCTTATAAAATGCAGGAGCTTTGCGATTTGCCTGACAGCGGTTTTTGGGACATGTGCTTATAGACGAAAAATGGTTCTACCCACAAGAGCCTTGAAATTAATAAGGACAAAAGAATGAAAAAT
Source organism: Desulfobacterales bacterium HSG16 (assembly GCA_030377965.1). Lineage (GTDB taxonomy): Bacteria > Desulfobacterota > Desulfobacteria > Desulfobacterales > HSG16 > JAUCGE01. Next base: position 22,346 of record JAUCGE010000019.1, on the reverse strand, counting down.
GATAAATCAGACGACAGATTCGTATTTCATCTTCATGATGTTATAAGAAAAAGAGAGAAGGGCGGGAATCTGTTCGAGCTTAAAATCGATTCTTTTAAGATCAGGCAGGGAGAATTTGTTGCAATTGTCGGGGCCAGCGGATGCGGCAAAAGTACTTTGCTTGATATGCTGGGGCTTGCGCTCAAACCAACCGTGGCTGATGAGTTTTCCATATTCATCAAAAGAACCAATGCTCAATTCGGCATCATGGATTCTTCGGAATCACAGCTTGCCGATATCCGAAAAGTTCATATAGGCTACGTGCTGCAGACAGGAGGGCTTCTGCCTTTTCTTACAGTCAAAGAAAATATTCTGCTGCCCTGCTCCATAAACGGTATGAGTCCAGACAACCATGTTCATGAACTGGTTAAAAGACTCCATATCGAAGATCAGTTAGATAAAAAGCCCCAATATCTTTCCGGAGGTCAGCGCCAGAGAGTGGCCATCGCCCGTGCCTTAGCCCACCGCCCGCCCATAGTTCTGGCAGATGAACCAACAGCAGCAGTAGATAAGCTGACAGCCTATGATATCATCGAAGAATTTCAAAATCTGACTCGGGAAATGGGAGTCACTCTTCTGATGGTGACACATGATACCAACCTGGTTGAAAATGTGGTAGATCGTATGTTCACTTTTGAAGTACACAAAAAAGACGAACAATACACATATTCTGTCTGCCTGGAAAAAGACAAAATCGATACCTCAGACGGAAAAAGGTGACTAAATGTCCGAATCATCGAAAAAATCACCCAGCCCGGAACTTACCGATAAAAAACCTGTTGGTCGGAAATCGACCGGCAGAATAGTTTTAAAGCTTTCCGTCAAGGACTTAAAACACGAGTGGATATTAACCTTGTGCCTTGTTATGGCTATTTCAGCGGTTCTTTCTCCATTATTGCTGCTGTTCGGCCTGAAATACGGAATTATCGAATGGGGCAGGGATTATCTTACCCAGGACCCCCGATATCGCGAAGTCAGGCCATTGACCAGCAAAAGTTTTGCAAAGCAGTGGTTCGAAAAAATGGAGCAAAAAGAGATTGTCGATTTCATCATTCCCATGACCCGGCAGATTTCTGCTACTGCCAAAGCGAATGTCAAAGGGAAAAAAGCAACAGAAGAACTCAACATTATTCCCACAAGAGAAAATGATCCTCTTATCCTGGAAAACGGCGCATTGATACCCGGCCCCGGTGAATGCGTTCTGACACAATTTGCAGCCGAAGCCCTGAAAGCTGCAACCGGAGATGTTCTTGAGGTCAAAGCCAGCCGTATAAAAAAAAGCAGATATGAATTCGGAACAATGGAATTGAAAGTAAAGGGCATTGTTTCTGTCAGGGCCAGTGAATTGAAATCCATGTATGTACAACTCAACATTCTTGAGGCTGTGGAAAAATTCAAAGATGGTCAGGCAGTACATGAATTCGGATGGAAAGGCTCAACTCCGGCAGCCTATCCTTTATATGACGGGATCATCATAGTTCTTGGTAAAAAATTGAGTAAAGTTGGCGAATTCAACCTTTGTAATAGAACCGGTTTTACAAAAATCGAATCCCTCAACAATAAAGAACTCATTACAAAAGCAGGTTTTGGAGTATCTTCAGAAAAATCGATTTACCGGCTTTATACAATGAGAAAACCCGCAGGCGAAGACAGCCTGAACAATGTAAAAAACAAGCTCAGAGGGAAAAATGCCAGCCTTTTTCCCTGGGTTGCGCCTGTTAATGCCAGGCTGCTGGATTCTTCTGGAAAGGAAATTTGCGATATCAATCTTTCCGGACTTTCGGCAGCTTCTGAAAAAAGCGAGGAAATTGGTCTTTCACCCGTACCAGAATGGGGAAAAGAGCAGAGCGAAACTACTCAAAAATTAAAGATTATGCTGCCAGCCGGTATTCCGGTTCAGGACAAAATTTTTATCAAGGTTTCAAAAGATGGCGAATCAATGAGATTTCCGGTTCAAGTCATGCAGAAACGAATTGCAGCAGATAGCAAAACAGCCATAATCCCTGACGGACTTGCTGGAATTTTAAGGCTTTACCAGCTAAGAAACATTCGATTTGATGACAAAATAAATGAATTCGTTTTGTTCAGACGAGGATACGCAGGTTTTCGTTTATACACAAAAAGCATCTTTGCAGTGGATGAATTAAGACGATTTTTCGGAGAGCAGTCCATACCGGTACATACGGAAATAAAGGAAATCAAAAAAGTCATTGAGCTGGACAATGGAATGACTCTGATTTTCTGGCTCCTTGCTATAGTTGGAATTGCAGGTAGTGTTGCATCTCTGGTTGCCAGCCTTTACGCATCGGTCGAAAGAAAAAAACGAGAGTTGAGCGTATTGCGCCTTATAGGTCTGTCTGGAGCCAGGTTGTTCAGATTTCCAGTTTATCAGGGAATCATCATAGCGGGAGGCGGCTTTATGGTATCCATGATAATTTTTTCCATTTTTGCAAGGCTTATCAATAACATGTTCAGGCCATATATAGACAAACTATTGGGCTTTCCCATGGAAGCAGGTGTCAGTTTCTGCAGGCTCCCTTTCTTCCATGTAAGCGGTGTTCTGCTGGCAACGGTTATCATTGCGGCTGTGGCAGCTATGATAGCGGCTGTGAGAGTAACAAGAATCGAGCCTGCCGAGGCACTGAGGGACGAATAGTATTCGAAATCACAAAAACCCGAACTTTTTTCATGAGGATTTCAAACATGAGATATTTTTTCCGTATTTTTGCAGTCATTTTCGCTATTTTCCTGGTTCCCTTTACAGGTATAGCGGATATTTACAATCCAAAACCCTATAATGGCGACTTTGTTCTACCCATGCCAGATGGTGCAAAAATGGTATTTCGTCCCGTATTTATCGGGGAAGGCTCCCAGCCTTATGCTTTGAAAGAATTCAAAGTCGGCGACAGATCCGCAGGCGGTTTCAAGGAATACCCGACAGATGTGGTAATCGGCGGATCTTTTATAAAAAACAACTCCAACGGAAAGTCTGACTGGCTGTATTATATCGGCAAATATGAAGTGACTGAAGCTCAATATTACTCAATCATGAAGCCGGGAAGAAAAAACAACAGCCGGAAACCTGTTGCCAATATATCATGGTTTGACGCACAGGAATTCATAAACAAATATAACATGTGGCTCTTTGATAACAGCTCTGACAAACTGCCGAAAAACGAAAATTCTGCCGGTTTTCTGAGGCTCCCTACTGAAATCGAATGGGAATTTGCAGCAAGAGGCGGAAGCGAAGTTAATGCTGCACATTTCGACAAAAAACATCCCTATACCAAGCGTCTGATGAAACACGAATGGTATAACGGACCTGAATCTTCTCATGGGAAGGTGAAAAAAACAGGATTGCTCAAACCCAACAAGCTCAAAATTCATGATATACTGGGCAATGTATCTGAAATGACAAATTCTTTTTACCGTATTGAGTATTATCAAGGACGAATGGGCGGGTTCGTATCGCGAGGAGGCCATTACCTGACCAAGAAATCAAAACTTCGCTCTTCTCAACGTGAAGAGATTCCACTGTATAAGCCAATGAGAGGAAAAATTATGCCCACGACCCAGTCAACTCTGGGTTTTCGAGTCGTGATAGCCTCACAGATTTATACCAGCAGGAAAACCTTGAAAACACTTGAATCCGAGTGGCCGGACTATGTGAAATCGGTCAGAGTAACACCGGCAGCCCGGCCTACACAGACAAACCTTCCCCTTGCCAGCCGTACAGATGTTCGGATAGACGATGCCAGACAGAGTCTTGAGCGCCTGGTGGCAGAGTTGAACACTTTGCCCAATCCACCCCAGGGTGCTATGGATCAAATCGGCCTGCTCAACGCCTCATTTCAAAATATTGAAGCCACAGTGAAAAAAGCAGAATCTGATTCGGCATATGCCTGGACAAAGATCGCTTCCGAAACGATTTATCTCATTTACAGCAGAGATATGAAAGAGATACCACGAAAACGAAGAGCACTTAAAGCCTCAGAAGGTCTGGGCAAAACCGGCCTGGTTGATAAAATCAGGAAGCAGATAAAACAAAAAGAAAAAAATATCGAAGAAGCTATGGCAAGTTACGGCCTGGCTTTCACTCAGCTTGAGAAAATTCGCAAGGCAAGTGTGGATAAGAGTTTTGTCAGATACAGAGATTTTCTTTCAAGAAAAGGAGCGCCCGCACAGATCCGCCTTTTGAGTCTTGTCAAAAAACACTATGCTGATTATCGACACAACAGGAGGATGAATATTGACAAATGGAAAACAGAACTTGAAAATTTTTAACAGTAACCCATTATTTTTTTTGCTTTATTAACATAAGGGTCGTGGATGAAATTAATTCCATAAGATTGCGCCGAATTTGGATCTGTTTTCAAGACGCATTGATGGGTGAATACTTATTGTCTGTACCCATCAATGCAACGCAGAAAACAGATTCAAAGGCAAGCAAGGTTGTGGAAGTTATTTCATCTACGGCCCTAATATCAATTTGAAAGGAGAAAGATCATGATGAAAAAAACGGTAAGTTGTATTCTTATTCTCGCTTTTCTTACAGGATGTGCGGGAATGTCGGACGACTCACGAACAAAGGCTGAAGGAGCTGGAGGCGGTGCTGCCGTCGGTGCTGCAGTTGGAGCCCTTATCGGACAGCTTGCAGGAAAAGACACTGAGAGTACACTAAAAGGGGCAGCCCTCGGCGCTGCTATCGGTGCTATAGCAGGCGGAGCTTATGGTAACCATGTTGCAAATAAAAAATCAAACTACGCAAAGCAGGAAGATTACTTGAATGCCTGTGTTGCATCGGCAAGGCAGATAAATCGCGAAACAGAACAATATAACGCATCTTTGAGAAACGAAGTTGACACCCTTGATGCTGAAGTGAATCAGATGATCGCTATGTATAATAAAAAGAAGATCAAAAGATCCGCTATGAAAAAAGAGAAGGTGAAAGTTCAAAAAAGACTCGCAGATGCCAGAAAAAAACTGAAAAGAGCCAGAGATGAAGTCGCTATTCAAAAGAGAGTTTATGATAGCGAAAAACAGACTTCTGCGCGGGAGCTTGCCAAACTGAACATTGAAATAAGAAGGCTGGAAAAAGCTGCCAACGAACTTGAAACACAGACACAGGCTCTTGCTGACCTTGACAGCAGCATCCGCGTATAGTCTCATCTGGATGCAGGATATAGTCGTTCCCAGGCCCCTATGCCTGGGAACTGACAAAAAACATCTTCGAATAAATAGCTTGAACCGAAAGGATTGAAAAAATGGTAAAAAAAATCTTTTGTTTTATTTTGATATTTGCAATGGCAGGATGTGCGACATCTGGTGATCCGACAAAGGGCGGATTGTTCGGCTGGAGCGAAAAAAAAGCGGATGTCCGCCAGGACGATCTTAAAAACTCCTTGAGCGAAGAGGAAAGAATAGGCCAGGAAGCAAAAAGTGCCACTTCTTTACTGGAAGAGGAAAGAAGAAATAAAGAAATCGAGCTGGCAGCTCAGAAGAAAATAATGTCGAAACTCGATACCGAACTCAACGATATCGAAAAACAAATTAAAAAAATGAAAACAACTACATCAGCAAACAATCGGCTGAAAAAGAAATATGAAGGTGATTACAATAAATTGAAAAGCGAACTCAACAAACTTAAAAAGGGAGGTTCCAGCCTTTCTGTTCAGAAAAAAAAGGCGAGAATAAAAAAACTCGACTCGGATATAGAAAAACTTTTGCAGATACTTTCCGATATCTGAAAAGGTTGATCCAGCTGAGGGAACTTCAAAAAAATAATATACCCTGTTATCGACGGTAGGGCGGTGGTTCCACCTCCGCTGAAAGATGGCGGGGACGGAACCCCGCCCTACCATCGGGTATTTTATTTATTGGGAAAGCCCTAAGTGTCTGTGAATAAACTCTGCAACATTCATAGAGTTCTATGCAGGGTGGGCAAAAACGAAGCATTGCCCATCGTTTAATGGTGACCGTAAAAACATGCGAACCCTGCTGCTGCACTGTGATAAAACCTTTGCACTGGCATTTATAATCATCTTCTGAGCCGCATTCCATTTCTGGAGAAAAACCTGATGCTCCACAATTGCTTCCACTCACGTATGAACTTTTTATTAAACCTGATCTGTCTGTTTATGATAATTACAGCCGCCCCTTCGTGCAGCCATTCAGATCAACCGGTAAAAATTGAAGGTTATTTGATCGAAATATCCGAAAATGAACGCAGATCATTGTTCAGACGCCTCGAATATGCAGGTTTTGCCCCTGGTGAATATAGTGAAACGAATTTTACACAATTAACAGAAGCTGTAAAAAAGTTTCAAAGATTTGCAAAAATTGAGGATAACGGCATGTTAGATGGCTTTACATGGAACATGCTTAAAAAATTATATGATCCTGAAGAAAAAAAAGCAGCGTCCACTAAACGCTCGAACAATAAGGAAGGGGTTGGCGACAGGAAACAACCTGCTATTCATAAAAAAGCCAGATGGCCAGAAAACCTTATAAAAGTCATCCGGGAAATGCTGGCAGACATGGGATATGACATACCGAAAACCGGAAAAGGCATAGATGGTCGGACACAAAAAGCAATCCGTCACTTTCAGGAAGATTTCAATATCAAAAAGAGCGGTCAAACAATTCTCGACAGCCAGACTTTTATCTCTATTCTGGAGACTTATTGCACTGATGGCTGTGATTTCAACCTGATATTGACAGGTGACGATATAAATGATCTAGCCGATCTTTTTTTTAAACAAGATGGAACCTGGAACCCTTTTTCAGAAACCTTTCTGGAAGTGATAGCCATACGCTTAATCCAGTCGCTGCTTAACGAGCTTGGTTACAACGCTGGTATGCCCGATGGTGTTATCAGACAAAAAACCCGTGAGGCAGTTTCAGGGTTTCAACAGGACAACGACATGAAGACTGACGGTTTGTTGTCAAAAAATGTCATTTCTGCTATTTTCACAAAAGCTTGTAACAGAGCATGTGTATTCAGTATTTTAAAAGAAAATACGAATCAGGACGCAGCTTATGTGACCGAACCGGAGGAAACAAGTTCGTACAATAACCGCCCGATCAATTATGATAACATAGCTCTTAATTCTTACCCTATCAATATTGACGACAGAGTTTTTGCTGTCGAAAAAATGCAGTGTTCCGACATTTCAGGTGACTGGATTATCTTCTACCAGGGTATTGTCACGCAAATATCTGGAGAATTGTTCTCTTTGAGGCTGGAAAAACGGTTCGGATATCGCTTTCATCCTGAAAGAGAAGGTATCAATAACACGGATTGGTGGTGTGTGCCGAGAAGGAGGCATTGTTATTCAGCCATAAAATTTGACGACTGGAAAGGAAAGTATGAAAAAAATATGATCGTCCAGTTTGAAAAAGATAAAATTTTCAACAGCAGAATAACCATAATAAACGGAATTTCGAGATTTCTTCAACAAAATTGTAACAGAAAGTAGGCCAATGCAATTAAAAAAAATTTCTCAGGTTTTCGGTTTTGCAGCATTGTTTTTCCTTGTATTCTCGTTTCCCCCGCAATCTTTTTCTGCTGGGAAAATGAATAAAATTTCGAATACATCACAATCACCTTCTACCAACAGGCAATGGACGGAAGATGAGGACATGCTCATCTATTTTGAGGCAGTCACAAAGATATCGAAAAATGCTTTGAGCCGCCCCCGACATGAAGACATTGTCAAAAATTCTATCAAATCATATTTAAAAACTCTCGATCCTTTTTCCGACTACCTCGATTCCAGTGAATATGCATTATTCCGAAAATTCCAGAAAAATGATTATACTGGTCTTGGAATGGAAATCGAAAAAAATTCTTCTGATCAGATCATATGTATTCCGTATCCGGGCAGCAATGCTGAAAAAGCAGGTATAGAATTCGGGGATGTCATAGAAAAAATCGACGGATCTGATGTATCCAATAAATCCCTTTTGACCATTGCATCCATGATAAGAGGAGAGGAAGGTTCAAGGATTGACCTCGTAGTTTCAAATAAAAAAGGCAGACAGAAAAAAATCAGGGCCAGACGTTCGGCCATAGAATCAAACTCTGTAGAATCAGATTATAAAAACGGTATTCAGATTATAAAAATCAGCCGTTTTGCCATCGACACTCAGCGAACCTTGAAATATGAAATAGAGGATCTTGAAAAATCTCAACCTGTAGTCATCGATTTGAGAGATAACCCAGGAGGAGATCTGCACAGCGCTATTGATTGTGCAATGCTCTTTCTCGATAAGGGAAAATCCATCGTCACAATAAAAAAAGTATCCGAAACAAAACCGTATAAAAGCCTTAAAAACAGTACGCATCGAAAAATTCCCGTATTTTTATGGCAAAACGACAAAACAGCCAGTGCAGCGGAAGTATTTATTGCAGCTCTTACACAAAATGGTCGTGCAGAGTCTATTGGTAAAAAAACCTATGGCAAAGGGACTGTTCAGGACATTATCGAATTGAGCAATGGTTCGGCTATTCTTCTCACAAGCGGTTACCTTCAGACTCCTGATGGCAGCCGATATCATGAAAAAGGGCTTGAACCATTTCACCCTGTAAAACAAAAAAAACCGGGTACAACCCATTATATGAAAATGGTTACAAAATTATTGAAAAAGAACAAATCGGATTCGCGAAAAGATGAAGTTACCAGAATTGATGTTCCCATATCTTCGGATGATATTGATAAGGATGATATTGATAAGGATATAAAATCTGATGACGCATGGTTTATCTGTTTCGACAAATATTTCAACACTGAAGTTGATGCTCGATATATGGCCTTGAATGTTGTCAAGTCATTGAATAAACCGGATGGGCCTTTTGTTTTTCAGGCAAGAGAAAATAACGAAATTTCATATTTCGTATGCCTTGGCCCATATGGCACAAAAGTATTAGCTGAGGAAAAAATACAGGAAATATCCGAGAAGATGAACATCTCGATGTTTATGCGAAAAGGAAAGGATATCGTGGAAGCTCCTGAAGATCAAATTGAGAATTAAATGGATTCTTGTTTGATTTCAGTGGTTTGCTACAAGGATTTTAAATAAGAACAGGATTATAAGAAAGGATTTCTTTTGCATCCTTTTATTTTTGCATATCCATTTTTTAATATAGTAAAATCAAGATAATATATTATTAGATAAAAGACTGTCAAGAGTCTGTTCCACGGCTCTTAAGCTTTTTATGGAGTGCGAAATTATTTTTAGAATGCTAAAAATAATTTCGCACTCCGGAAGCTGAAATTAATGTCAGTGGGATCTGCCAATTTCTTCCATAACCGATTCAGCGGCTTTTATGGTCGCTTCTATGTCATCTTCCGAATGGGCAGATGAAACAAAGCCTGCCTCAAACTGGGAAGGTGCAAGATAGATTCCTTTGTCGAGCATGCCACGGTAGTATGCGGAAAACAGGCCAAGATCACAGGTCTTTGCGTCGTCGAAATTATTGACATCATTACCAGTAAAAAATAGTCCCATCATGGAACCTGCATGATCGACTGTCACTTTTATCCCGGCATTATCTGCTGCCTGCTTCAGCCCGTTGCACAGTTTTTCAGTTTTTTTATCCAGTTCTTCATAGAATCCTGGTTGTTTCAACTGGCTGATCGTGGCTATACCGGCAGCCATAGCAATAGGATTTCCGGAAAGAGTTCCAGCTTGATAAACTGGTCCGTCAGGCGCTATATTATCCATTATTTCTTTCTTTCCCCCATAGGCACCGACAGGCATTCCACCGCCTATAATTTTTCCAAGACAGGTCAGATCCGGCTCAATGTCATATAAAACCTGGGCTCCCCCAAAAGCCACTCGAAACCCGGTCATGACTTCATCAAAAATCAAAAGGCTGCCGTGTTTTGTCGTTTCCTCTCTCAAAGCCTTCAGAAATCCGGGAGCAGGTTTGACCATTCCCATGTTACCGGCTACCGGTTCCACGATGATACACGCAATGTTCCCGCCTTTTTCTGCCATGACCTTTTTTACAGCCTCAATATCATTGAAAGGAAGGGAAATGGTGTGCTTGACTATGGATTCGGGAACCCCAGGACTTCCGGGAATGCCCAATGTAGCAATTCCCGATCCTGCCTGAACCAGCAGGGTGTCAGCATGGCCGTGGTAACAGCCGTCAAATTTTATCACCATCTCTTTTTTGGTGAATCCTCTGGCAAGACGGATCGCGCTCATGGTAGCTTCTGTTCCGGAATTGACCATTCGGATTTTTTCAAGTCCGGAAATGGATTCAGTGAGCATTTCTGCAAGCTCAATTTCAAGTTCGGTGGGAGCGCCAAAGCTCATACCGTTGTCAAGAGTTTGTGTTATCTTCTTAACCACATCAGGATGCAGATGCCCTAAAATCATAGGTCCCCAAGATCCGACATAATCAATATATTCGTTTCCGTCAGCATCATATATCTTGCATCCAATTGCCCGTTCAATAAAAAGCGGGCTTACGCCAACTGACTTGCATGCCCTGACTGGACTGTTGACACCACCCGGAATAAAGTTTTGTGCCTGTTCAAACAACTCAATGGATTTTTGCGTTTTCATTTTTCAGTTATCCTTTCCTTAAAAAATATTGACATTTGCGATATATTCATAAAAGGAGTGAACATATAATGTATTCAGTCATATTTCAACAGGCAATGACAGAGGAACTGTTATGAAAAACAAAAAAAATCCGGAACGGCTTGCCCGGTTTCTAAGCTATGTGCTGGGAAGAAAACCCTATGAGTTCGGGCTTATTCCTGATGTTACAGGCTATGTCAAGATCAAGGATTTGATCAAGGCCCTTACAGAGGAAGAGGGCTGGGGATTTGTAAAAAAAGCTAATATCAATGAAGCCCTGGTTTCGGTAAAAGATACGCCCGTGGAAATCAAAGACGAGATCAAAAGCGAAATCAAAAACGAAATCAAAAATGGCCTGATCCGAGCTAAAAACCGTGAAAAACTGCCCGAATTGTTTGCTTATGCAATGGATCTTCCAAAACTTTTATACACCTGCGTCAGAAATCGGGCACACGCCTTTGTCCTCGAAAATGGCGTGAATCCCGGCGCATATCCTTACGTGATTCTCGCCTCAAATGCGGAAATGGCAAAACGAATAGGCCGGCGTAGTGATGCAGATCCAGTTCTGATCACGGTGAACACTGCAAGATCAGGAGATCAGGGCGTTGCCTTCTTTACAGCAGGAGAAGGGCTTTTTACCGCAGATCATCTGCCTGTGGGATGTTTTTCAGCTCCGCCTCTTCCCAAAAAGAAGCTGGAAGAGAAAAAAGCGGAACAAAAAAAGAAAAAAGAACCTGAAACAAAACCCCATGATCCAATGGCAGGCAGTTTTATCCTTGATTTCGATCCTGAAAATCAACAGAAGAAAAAAGCCCTGAAACAAAAAAAAAAAGACAAGATAGCAAGAGACAAGGAAAAACGAAAGGCAAGACGCCAAAAAGGAAAAATGTGGGAATAGACAAAAAAATAAAAATAATCATTGACAGCACCAATTATGGCTGATAGAAAGCCACTTTATTTTTGAGGATGAATAATCCTGGGCCGTTAGCTCAATCAGGCAGAGCACCTGACTCTTAATCAGTAGGTTGAAGGTTCGATTCCTTCACGGCCCACCATAAAAAATTAAGGCTTTCAAGTTTTTTACTTGAGAGCCTTTTTTGTCAGCCCTGCCGGAAGTAAGTCGGCATTTTACTGATCCGAGTATCCCTGGCTGAGTTTTTGATTTGACTCTCAGGACAGATTCAGGAATAATGATAATTGACAAAACAGGCTGCAAAAGCTGCTGATTCAAAAAGACAAAGTGCAGAGCAACTTTGATTTTTTGGTACATGCACATTGAAAAGAAAACCAAATCCAGATTCAAGGAGGACACCATGAGTACATTGCATGCATTGTCCCGAAATGATCACGTATATCACAAAAAATATGAAGATTCCCCCCTTGCAGAAAATGAACTGTCCAAAGATGGACTCGCTGTAACAGAGGCTGAGTATTGGGAAAAATATTATAATGATCCTGATTTTATTTACGAATGGAATAACGGCTGTCTGGAGGTGAAACCGATGTCAGATGTGAAGGGAAGTAAGGTTTACCGTTGGTTTTGTCAAATTATTGAATGCTACTTTACAACATATCCAATTGGTGAAATTATCAACCTGGACATAGGTTTCCGCCTGGCGCTTCCCCATAAAGTCAGCATCCGAAGGCCAGATCTTTCCGTAGTTCTGGACGGAAATCCTGTAGCAATTGATGATGATGACTGTACCTATTCCGGCACATTCGATTTTTGTGTCGAGTCACTCTCTCACTCCACCCTGAAGGAACTGAAACGGGATACAGTTGACAAGAAAAAAGAATATGAAGGAGTCGGTGTTCGGGAATATTACATCCTGGATGCCCGGAAAAACGATACCGCATTTTACAGTCTCGGCAAAAACGGAAAATATAGAAATATCGGCACAGGAAGCATTATAAAATCGGCCATACTTCCCGGATTCCAGTTTCGGCTGTCTGATCTGTATAGACAACCTCCTCTGGAGGAACTGGCAGAAGATGCAGTTTATCATTCATATGTATTTCCTTCATATAAAAAAGTATTGGAGGAGAAAGAAAAAGAAAAACAGCGGGCTGACAAGGCTGAAAATCTGTTATTTCTGGAAAAACTGAGAGCAGATAAAGAAAAACAACTGAAGGAAAAAGAACAACAGCGGGCAGATAAAGAAAAACAGCTCAAAGAAAAGGAACAAATGCGGGCAGATAAAGAAAAACAGCGAGCCAATAAAGAAAGGCAACTGAAAGAAAAGGCAGAACACCGGGCCGAACAATTGGCGGCAAAGTTGAAGGCGTTGGGAATCGCATTCGATTGAAAATCAATGAATTTTTTGAATATGTTTTTTAGGGATCAAGAAATCCATAATCCATTGCAGCAATTTCAATCTGAAACTCGGCCATTTGAAATCCTCCTAAAGACAATAAATCACTTTGAATACGTATGTTCATTGAACACCCCTTATTCCAATCCATTTACGTTCGCTGATATTGAGGTTTTCGCGGCTGGTATGGAATACGAACATTTCGCGCGCTGGTGCTGTGGTTTTTAATTTTTTATAATCATTCATGGCGGACATGGAATCCGGAAAGGCATTGATAACGGAAATTTGATCCAATATTCGCTTTCCTTCCTCGGATCGTGCCTTGATAGTCTAAATCCACCAATGGCAACAAATACAACTTGTACTCCTTGTGTCTGACCATAATAAATGATGGGAAATACCAAGATTTTGATCACAGTATGTGAGGTTTTATGTCTCCATCCCATCAAATACGCTCAATCCATCAAAAAATTTGAAAAACCATTCATCTTATCATGTCCAGCCATGCACGGCGTTTTTATTTCTAAACCCACCCGATAGCGACAACCATCACCCGTACCTCTTCTGATTTTTCTTCTCCTGACAGTTTTGCGAGTATCTCTTCATCATCGGTCGGTACGAATACGGCCAGGGTAACGGTGTCAAGCCCCAGACTTTTCCCATAACCGCCTGCCTGGTTTATGGCTTTCTTAAATTTACTCCTGCTTTTATAGTTTTTTATTTCTATGATCCCGCGTTTTTCGGAACATTTGAGGTGTAAATCGACTTTTCCGTTGCCAGTGGGAAATTCCGGGCTGACAACACAAAGATCGTCTACCGCTTCTTTCAGCCATGCATACAGGTGAAAATGGCCTACAGCCTCGGTCAGATGCATGTCAGCCCGGCGAGGCTGATCTTTCCAGGGATTCGCACCTTTTGCTTTCAGACGTTTCAAAAAGGCTTTGTAACGCATGAGAAGGGCAGGAAGATCAAGTTCGGGGATTTCGAATACATCAGCCAGGTCGTCTAAAGGTTCCAGGGCTGGAATCGGGATATCATCTCCTACCAGATCGTCGGTAAAAGCGTTGTATAATCTGTGCTGGATGAACGGGCATGAGAAACGGCAGACCGTGAACCAGCCTCCGCTGTTGTTCTGCCCGGTTTCACTCATTATAATGCCGTTCAAGTAAAGATATCCGCACCATCTGGCATCCACTTTGAACGCTACATCAGATTTTGTGAAAAGTTTCAACAGGTACGGGCGATATTCTTTTTTCCTGGCTTTTTTGATCAGGTTCAAGACTGTGTTGTTCATCTCCAGATCGCAGGCCAGATGATAGACTTTTGCCCAGACTGCAAGGTCAATCTTTTTATCTTTTCCCGGATTGTATTTTTCGGTCAGAAGCTCTCCGAACCAGCAGACCAGTCCAGGCTGACCTGAAGTGGCATCGAACACATTGCCGACAACTTCATTGTCGATTGTCTGACCGCTTTCAACCTGGTATTGGCGAAACAGATCATTTGTCCCTTCCCTGGTAAAGTTCGGTACATGCAGAGATCGCTGTATATTGAAAGGCGAGCCGCGAAGGCTTTCAACACCTATGGCAGATCGGACACCTATCAGTGCAAGCCCGTGGAGAAGATAACTGTCGCGTTTTTGATACATATCGCGAAAAAGGGTTACGAGGCGATCTATCACCTTTGGCGGCAGGCTGTCGAATTCATCGATAAAGAGTATGAGCGGGCGGTCGAAAATACCAATTTTTCTCGAAAAAATATCTTTGAAACTTTCCCAGTTTTTCGGGTGAGTTTCCATTTTCATCTCAAAAGCTTCCCATATCAATTGTGGAAACTTTTCAAGAAACATTTCATCCGGGTCTTCATCATCCATGACAACACCCTGGACGGACATCATGCCGACAATGAATTTTTCCCTGTGGTTTCTTTCCATCACTTTGGCTGATTGTCTCATCAGCCATGTTTTCCCGGTTTGCCGCGGACTCCAAATGGTGAAATAGTGACCTCCTTTTTCAGGATCACCTATGAGATTGTCGCAACATGACCGTACCAGTTCTTTTCGAGGCACGGTAAAGTGCTGCCTGGAATTTACCGGGCCGTAAGAATGAAAACGTTTCATGGGCGACTCCCTTCTTATATCTAACGTTCCCAAGCCGGAGCTTGGGAACGGGCCTTGCTACATTGAAAAACTCAAATCTCCCAGAAGATCAAAGGAATCATCCATTGAAATCACCTCGGACAACAACTTTCGCATATTATCCGGCATCAGATCTGAAAACCTTGCGTAATCTGTCATAAATTCCTTTGCCAGACGGTTTGCCCGTAACTCATAGTCGCCTGCATCTGTTGCGGTTTTTCTCGGATCAAGCATCTCGTCAGGTACGCCCGGACATGAGCAGGGAACCTCAAACTGGAATACAGGATCTGGCTCATACTCAACATTGTCCAATTGCCCTGCAATAACTGCATCTACAATAGAGCGGGTTATGGCAATCGGGATTCTTTTTCCATGACCTGCCTGATTACCGCTCCAACCTGTATTTACAAGCCAGCATTTTACATTATGCTTTTTGATTTCTTCCATCAATCGAAGACCATAGGCATGGGCAGGAAGAGTCAAAGAGGCAGACCCGAAACAGGTATCGAAAAGACATTCTGCATCATCGGGCATGGTCTGGTCTTCCTTCAATCGGGAGGTATATCCGGATAGAAACGCGAACACTGCCATTTCAGGGGTAAGCTTTGAGACAGGGGGCATCACTCCGAATGCGTCGCAGGTCAAAAGGAAAAGATTTGACGGATGACCGCACATACCCTGTTTAAGCGAATTCGGGATATGTGATAAAGGATAAGCTGCCCGTATATTCTCCGTAAGGCTTGCATCTGAACGTTCTATGCGCCTGGTCAGCAGATCGATGGAAACATTTTCCAGAACAGTACCGAATTTTCTGGTGCATTCATAAATATCCGGCTCGTCTTCCTGTTTGATATCCAGTACCTTGGCATAGGCTCCACGTTCAAATGAAAAAAGTCCTTTTTCAGTCCACCCGTGTTCGTGATCTCCAACCAGGCATCTTTTGGGATCTGTGGCAAGAGTACTCTTGCCAGAACCGCCCCGGCCAATGAAAATGGCTACATCTCCATCTTCCCCGGCATTGGCGGAACAGCGCATTGGAAAGACCTCTTTTTTGGGGAACAGGTAATTCATGATAGTGAATACAGCCTGTCTGATTTCGCCGGCATAACTTGTGCCGCAGATAAACATTATTTTCTGGCTGACATTGATTATGACAAAAGCCGATGAATTGGTTCCGTCAATATCGGGCATTGCATGAAAGCCGGGGATGTGGATGATGGAAAAATCGGTGACCAGAGACTCGAAATCTTCAACGTCGGTAATCGGCTCAAACATATTCCTTATATAAAGGTTATGCCAGGCCATTTCCGTAACAAACCGGATGGAAGCCCTGTGGTCGGGGTCCTGACCAGCCCAGCAGTATTGAACATAGGCTTCCTTGTTCTGCATATATGCCAGCATACGATACAGAAGATTGTCAAAACGATTTTCCGGTATGCCTTTGTTCTTTTCGCTCCATAATATGGATTTTTCACTGGACTCATCGCGTACTACGAACTTGTCAGTTACAGGCCGCTGCATATAATCACCTGTTCTGACCACGACAGGGCCGAGATGAGCTATCTGGCCTTCCCGATTTTTGATTATTTGTTCATACAACAAAGGGGTGGAAAGATTTCTATGTACTATTTTCAGATGCTTACGACCTATGGCTACCAGGTCAAAAACACCGTCTTTTTTCTCCAGCATGGCAACAACTCCTTTCAATCACTTAAATACTTCCCTGGGAGGAAAGCGCATAGATTACCAGTTTCTGCATCATTTTTTCCTTGCCTGTAGCAGGATTTTCCAGGTCGAGTCGTTTCAGGTATGGAATGGCTGCATCCGGGATAGACAGAATGGTCATGGCTTTTCCAATACTCGTTGCCTTGCTGCCAAGCCCTTCGGACATTTTTTCCTTGAGTCCGCGCAGGGCCTTTCCAATGACCAGTTCTTCATTTGTGAAGTCAGCGCCATAGGGGAAAGGCTGAAAAAGTCCTTCTTTTTTGAAAAGAGCAAGGTTATCCTTTAAACGTTCGGGATAATTGTTCTTGAATTTTTCTGGAATCTGGTAATTGTCAGGAATTTTGCCAGCATTTTTTGCTTCCTGGAGCAGATCTTCCTGAAATCTTGAGTCAGCGATATTTAAAAGAGCCGCAATAACATCCTTATCGCATTTGCCCCTTAGATCCGCAACCCCGTATTCCGTTACTATAAAATCTCTCAGGTGCTTTGGAATAGTGACATGGCCGTAAGACCAGACTAAATTTGAACTTACATCTTTACCCTTGGCGCGAGTGCTTTTGCACATGAGAATAGATCTGGCATCAGGCAAAGCATGGGCCTGGGCTACAAAATTATACTGGCCCCCAACACCGCTTATGATCTGTCCGCTTTCCAGGGCATCCGAGCATACAGCGCCGGTCAAGGTTACCATGAGGCAGGCATTGATGAATCTGCCGTTTTTCCTCTGGAGAAATTTCAACTCTTCACTGGCATAGGGAGGGCTGCTATATAACTGGTTAACGTTCAACACGCTGGTCATATGAATCTTTTCGCGCTCTTCCCTGCTCATATTCTTGAGGTCATCGTAAAAATTGTTCGGGCCGAGGAAAAAACCGCCGTGAATCAGGATATCTTTTTTCAGTTTATCTCCCAGACAATGTTTTGTGACAGCTTCCAGATTGGCAGGATCTGCCAGATCTGCTTCAATTATTTCATCTCCGACGATAATAGTGCCATCTTCAAGATGAACATCTGGCTTGAATATTCCGAATTCTTTAAGAAAATCGAGATTTTTCTGTGTGAGACGCTCATTGACAGCCCCACGCTCTACAAGAACTTTGAACGCTTCCGGAGTTATCTTTTCATCTATTCGGCCTTCGTTAGCAAGCCTTTGAATATGTTCATTATTATATGTTTTACGTTTCACTACACCCGAATTGATAAGGTGTAGATATCCATCCACAAGCATTTCGGTAGATCCTGTAAGCCCTTTTTCGAACTTTTCCGTACCACCGACTTTTTTAATCTCAGAGGAAAATTTATCTAGAACACCAGCAGATTTTAAAACATCCATATACTGTTCGTTTTTTTCCTGCCTCAATTGCAAACCATAACATAAGGCATCTCCTAATGAACCGATACCAATCTGAAGTGTTCCATCATCTTTGACCAGGGTTCCGGCATGAAGTCCGATCATGAAATCAGCATTTGTGATGGCCATCTTGGGAGCGCTGAAAAGACGGAAATAACAATCCGGGTTGTCCAGAACATCTGTGAATAACTCCGGTTCTACTACTGCATCTCCGTACATGAAAGGCAGATTCTGGTTTACCTGACCTATCATAGCAATCTTTTTACCGGACTTTTCCAGCTTTCTCATTCCTTTTGCCACATCCAGAGTCACTTCCGGATTGCAGCTTGTAGAATAACAGAGTTTTCCGTCGATTTCATCTTTGCACACGATCTGGGCAGCCACATTTACGCCATTGTCCATTATATCTCGCCAGGCATGGGTATAGTTGGATGAAATATAATTTTCCTGAGCATGCCTTAAATTGAGATATGAACCGGCCTTGGTGAAAAATTCCTTGATTCTTATATTGTCCGGCAATTCTCCTTTTCTCATGGCCTTGAGATAGTCAAGATCCACATATCCACCGAAAATCCTTTCGACAAAAGGCTCAAGAAATCTGCGCTCAAGTTCGCTTGACCACGAAGGTTTTTCAAGAGAAAGCGCGGTTATAATGGTAAGATCAATTTCAGGATCTTCCTTTGCCCTTTTAAAAAACCCGTTTGCAATGTGATTGGCTTTTCCAAGTCCCAGGGGCAGGCCCAACACAATTTTTTTGCCTATGCGATTAATAACCTGATCCACACATTTGTCAACATCCCGGTAATACCCGGGGGCTTTATTCTCCATATGTTCTGCCTCCGATCCCTTTCCTTTATATGAGTGTTATTTTCAAAGTTCTGCACAGATTTGCCAGAACGGTTATCTTTAAAATCATTTTTCCCCATTTTACAACAGTAATTAAGCAATCACCGGGTTCCCTTTTAACCCGGCGAATTACCGGAAAATACTTCAAGTGCAGATTACCTTATAGCATTCAAAATATTATCGCAAACGAAAAAAAACTTGACTTTGATAACGCGCTGCGTCATATTACGTCATAACGCATTGCGTCATGCTTTGCTAACCTGACGATTGAAAATGTTGTCTGGATGATTTTCAATGACAAAAAAGGAGGTATGAACCATGGCTTGTGACAAATGTGTGATAAACGGAAAAAATGGTAAAAGCGGAAAAGAACATAAATGTTTTATCAGGTCGTTAGTCGATGGCAGCCTGCAATGTATCCGAAAGGTTGTTACTGGATTGGGAGAATCAGCCAATGAGTATGTATCTCATTTTCCCCTGATCAAGGTACTGCTTGTGGAAAATGCGGGCATTGGATTTCTTTCACTCACTGATTCCCTGGCGGAACTTTCCGCTGATGATGTCAATGGATTTGCTGTCTGAAAAGAAAGAGACTTGAAAACCAAAAAAAATCGGTTAAGAACGATTTTTTTTAAAACAGATAAATAAAAAAGAGCGGAAAGAGATTTGTTTTTTATTGGATCTCTTTCCGTTTGCTACATATGGGAAAAAGAAATGAAAAAAGTAAATTTTATTTTTAAATTTTTTAAAAGTCCAGAGCATAGCCGACGAATCTGGTGGGTTTCGCTATTCATCGTATTGGCTGCTTTCATGAGTGTACAGGATTCATTTGCAGGCTCAAAAAACAGCAGGCGTCTGGCCATGCTGCGATGTAAGCAGACAAATCCACTGTATCATACAATAATTCTTGCAGCAGCAAAGCGTTATGATGTGGAACCGGCTATTATAAAGGCTATTATCCTGGCTGAGTCCGATTTTAATCCACGCGCTGTTTCCAACCGTGGTGCCAAAGGGTTGATGCAGTTAATGCCCGGGACAGCAGGAGAACTTGGTGTCAAGAACATTTACAGCCCGGAACAGAACATCAAAGGCGGAGTCAAATATTTCAAAACATTGCTGAACAGTTTTGACGGAGAAATAAGGCTTGCACTTGCCGCTTACAATGCGGGGAGTGGCAAGGTAAGAAAATATAACGGTGTGCCGCCATATAAGGCAACCAGATATTATATCAAAAAGGTAATGATTTATTACCAGCATTATAAGGAGTATAAGGGAAACAACACGGCATAAGCCGCGTTAAGCTGAATATAAAAAAATGGCCGGAGAACAGGCAAGACGGGTATTTTTTCCATAGCGAAGTAACCCGGCTTTTCACTACCGGCCATTTTTTATTTTGGTTTGTTTTTTATTATCGTACACAGGGCAGACGTTCGCCCTCAACTTCCCGGATATAATCGATCACGGCTTCGCTCCAACCGTCTATATGAAACCATGATCCGTATCCGACCCCGTTTTTCGCTGATGCCACATTGACCATAAATGCCCTTCCAGCAGGATCGGGGACAGGATCATGAGACTGCTCATCTGTAAAAACGATAAGGCGATCCGGCCTTAAATTATATGGCTTGCCACTATGCCGATTATTTTTCCCGGCATCTTTCTTCAAGCCGTATATATTTCTGACAGCACCTCCAAGATAGGTGCATACGTGAGGCTGGCTGTTTACAATTGCGTCTCTCAACGCAAACCCGCGTCTTGCTGGAACTCTGACAAGGTGTTCTGAAAAGGTAAAAACATCGACCTTTTTACAGATTTCCCTGGCCATGATAGCAATACCCGCGGCAGCATCCAGCCTGCTCATTTCCGATTTTCTTGAGACTGACTCTTCCATGCTTCCGGAAACATCAATCAGCAATACTGTATGACCTGTCAGTTTCTTTTTTCTGTCCAGGCAGTTTAACATGGCTTTTTCAATATGTTTTTCCAGACAGGGGGCATATCGTGCCGCTGCTATAAAACGAAAAGGAAGCACTTTGGATGATTTCATTGTTTTTAAGGCATCAATCACCAATTTTTCCTTTACTCCTGCTTCCTGAAAATTTCTCAGATTTCTCAAGACAGCCATAGCTCCGAGCTTTTTTTTAGCCAGCAGCCGCTCCCATACGGCCTTCTTGCTTTTTCCCGAAGAAAGGCCGACTTCCCAGGTGTCGGGCGGTTTGAGAGTACCGTCAATCAACTGCTTCCAGACAGCCTCCTGTTCTTTGTCTCTGGGTTTTGCGTGACATAAGAAAAGAACGTCTTTAAGCTTGACGGAACTTTTCCTGTTATATTTGGACAGCTGATAAGCGTCGAATTTTGTAAAAGCCCTGGCAAGCCCTTTTTTAACCTGAGCGCCAAGAGGCTCTCTCTTATTTTTCCAGTAAATTGCAAGAAATTCCGCAAGTTCATCAGGCCGTTGAATGATATCTGCAAGAGTGTCAGCTACATATTTTTTATGTTCCGGCAATCTTGCCATTTCCCTTGTCATGAGAAGGGGAACATGCCTGAGTTTCATCTGGTTCCGGGCAGCGGATGTCATATTCGCCACATGAAAAGGATCGGCTTTTCCCACCAGAGAAACAATGCGATCTGCAATAGTCATCCCATCTTCATAAAATTCGTCTTCCCACAACATGCATGCCATGACCGAACGGCGCAATCTGGATTCGGGGCTGATGTGTGCAGCTTTCGACCCTTCGTATGTATAGCCGGTTTTCTTTTTCTTATTCAATCTGGCCATTTCTGTACTCCTTATTTTATAAAAAATCATAAAAAAAACTGAATGTAAAAAATCTGCCGAGGAATAATCGAAAAAGGCGTTTACGTGCTCTACCGTTGAGCTACCCCGGTTTAAGGCTCCGGGGACAGGACTCGAACCTGCAACCACGCGCTCCAAGGCGAAGTAACCATTTTCTGCGCCATCGGCAAATCTGCTTTTTTTGTATTGCATTGGATATGCCATAGAAGAAAAAAAATAGCATAAAAAATATAACCATTTGTATTTTAAGATTAAAAAAAGAAAGACTTGGTTTCAGAAAATCTATCAATCCATGCAGATCTGTTAATTTTATAGAAAATAATATACTGAATATAGATATTATTCTATCTTCTTTGAAGGCTTGTTCATATATCAGAGATTGTTTTTGAAAATTTATCAAATTAATTTTTGGCAAAATTCCTGAATAAGATTTTTCGATTTTAATCTTGACAAAAGACTTCATATTATTTTAACAAATATAGAAATTAATTTTGAAATGCTTTATTAACTATTAAAATAAAAAAAGTTTGTGACACTTATGAAAAA
>JAUCGE010000138.1 GCA_030377965.1 Desulfobacterales bacterium HSG16 | reverse complement strand
GCTGTCTTGGAAATATTGGATCGACAATTTCTATCTGTAATCAAGAGATTTGAGATAGATTATCAGGAACAAGATGGAACAATAACCAAGGAAATTATTTATATAGGGACGCTGTCACATAACAATGCGAAGAATCGGGGGCAGGGTCGGACCTTGATCGACAAGTATCTCCCCCAGTACACATTTAATGAATTCCACGAAATAGTGGTAAATAGCCAAATTGAAAATGTATATCATGTTGCAAAAGACTTTGATCTATCCAAATCGAAAATCATAGCATTTTTATTCAAGATCAGAGGATTGCCAACAAAAAGGTTGAATTTGCAGAATTTTATTGACGATATCGGATTCACGAATCTCGAAGAAAATTATCCATTTGAAAGATTGGTTGGCTTTTGGACAAGATTGAAAATAGCAAAAATTCCAAGTTATGAAGACTTTTCAAACAATTTGATTTCTCCTTGGTTAAAGGTTGTCTGGAACTTCCAGTTTGAAAAATTGGATAAAGATAAAACCAAAGTAAGTACAGAAACCAGGGTATTATGTGTAGCTCCAATAACCAGGTTTACTTTTGGGCTATATTGGACAATTATAAAACCGTTTAGTGGCTTGATCCGTAAAAAAATGCTCAAAATTATAAAAGATGATTCTGAATCAGTGAAACCGAATAGCTGACAATGTCATGCACGCGGGCGGGAGGTGCGCTTCACTCCATAGCGGGAAATCAATCAAAAGGACTTGAAATTCAAAGCGATGATCGACTGCACCGGGGATCGAGCTATAAACTCGATACCATGAAACGTGATATCCTCACCAGACTCGGGCAACCTGAAGAAGCACTATCGGACGCTTGGAAGAATTTTTCAAAACGCCCTGATGAATTCACGTACGAAGAACTGTTGAAGTATATTCCGAAAAAACGACGTTCCGAATATCATGATCGTGTCCTTGAAGCCGTCAGTACCGCTGAATTGGGATCAGCCATTGGCTTGCTGCTTAAATTGAAAGAAAAAGATGTGCTTGCCAAACGGTTACGAAAAACTTCCAGTGACAGTTTGGAATCCCTTAGCCATTATACAACCGAGCCTGCTGCAAAAGAACTTGTCAAAAAATATCCGGACGTAGCGGCAAAACTTTATCAGGCAATGGGACTACGGATCGTGAATGCAAAAAAGAGCAAGTATTATAACGCTGCCATATCCAATTTTGAACAGGCTAAACGATGCTATGAAAAAGCTGGCCTTGAGTCAGTCTAGCTTGAACTGGTTGAAGATGTCAGGAGCAACCATTTTAGAAAATATGGTTTCATGCCGAGATTTGAAAAAGTAGTTGAAGGGAAAAGCCCGATCACAAAACCGTCATTTATTGAAATGGCAAAGAAACGAGCCAGAAAAATAGGTGATTCAAGTCAATAGCCCAATTTATGCACAGAACTGGCGAATACGCGCGTTTTTCAGGGGTTTCTCCATATCGAAAGAGCCTCCATCATCAGCACGGAAAAAAACTGAACATCCCCGAACTGGAAGAAGATGTCGGTTTGAAAAAAACGGATGATGCATTCAGGGCATTGAAAGAGATGGAGAGGGATCATATCATCGAGGCGTTGGAACGATCAGGCTTCAAGGTCAGCGGAAGGGGGGGCGCAGCGGAACTGCTGGGGCTGAAGTGGAGACCGGGGGCAAAATATTTTACGCCTCGCGGTGCGATCAAGCTGATGGTGCGCATGCTCGATCCGGCATGCGGTATCCTTTGTCACGAGTCCGATTCTGCAATAAATGTTCTGTTCTGTCAAATCGTCTATGATCATGGTCAGTGAATCGACCTTTCGATTGTCGTTCATCAGTCAACGATCCCTGTTTCCGGGATTATGCAAACTTGATCCGCCTGGTGGCCTGATTTTCGGAGTTTCCTGTTATATCAGTGTGGAAAAGCAGTTCGCCTTTTGTAAAGCCATTCTGTCTAATCTCAAACAGATTGGCTTGATTTCCGATCTGAAAAACAAATCCAAAAGAATGGAACTGCCTGAAGTCAGACGGATCTGTGAAAAAAAGCAGGCAACATGCCAATCGCTTTTCATAAAAAAAGAATCGGGCTTTTATCAATTTAAACCAGGCCCGGAAATTCAACCTTCGCGTCCCGGAGCATATCCTGAACCAAGCTGTTATCATTCCCCGATAAACGCATTCCCTATAAAAGCATTTATTACAATTGGCGTTACAATCTCCCGACACCCACGCTTTTTCATTCATGGATCATATGGCAGGCATATTGAATATACTGGTGGCAAGCATATTCAATATGCTGATGGCAAGGATATTGGAATACGCGGCCATTTGCATGAATTCATTCGGGGAGAAAATGCAGGAATGCAATCGCATCGTATTGTTTGTTGCTGCCAAAATGAAACGATAATGAAAGGGGTGCGGCTCTTTTGAAAGAAGATCCAGTTTCTGAAATTTCAAGAGGTTACGTGGCAGTAACGCAAGCGATTGCGCCAAAATATCGGAGGTATCTCCACGGTATCTATCCTATCGCTGGGTTTTGGCATTTTTCGGCTTTTTCAAAAAAGACACGAGCCGACAACCTGCTGTTATGTAATCGTTTCTCCAAATTGCACAAGGTCGTTCCAAAAGAGCCGCACCCTGATGAAAGTTGATCCGCCATTAAATTACGTTTGATAATACGCTGTTATAATGGAGATTTACCCGTATTTTGCATTATTTTAATGAGAGTGTATGAGCATCCATCCATTTTTGTTTGACATCCGATGACGTTTTCATATATAGATTCTTAATCTGAATTGGAGCGGGCTTGCTGACGCTACGAAAATATCAACAGGCAAGTATATTGTGCTATGCGGTTGGCAGCACAATCACTGTTAGAATTTTATTAATCTTATGGAGGGGAAAAATGGACGAAAAGACAAGCAAACAAAATGATGATGTTTTAATGGCATTGAAATCTAGGGATGTTAACAGTCTTTATTTTAACGAATTTGCAGTTGGCGTATCTAAAAATGATATATTCCTTTTGCTCCGGCGCAACGGTAAAGAAGAAGCAATCTTAAATGCCTCACATATTGTCGTTTCTCTCGATGAAAAAAAAGTTATTCAATCAATGGACAAAACAACCCATCTCATTATTATTGTCGGGTTTATTTTCACCTTTTTTACCACTGTTGCGTCTTTGCTTTTCGGCAAATGGATAGCGGTGCCAATTGTCAGATTGTCAACAAAGGCCCGGATCATTGGAGAAGGGAATCTTGATACACAAATTCCTACAGGCTTGAATAATGAGATTGGTTCCTTGTCCAGATCATTGAACAAAATGGTTCGGAATCTTAAAAAGACGATGACGTCCAGGGATGAGTTGATACATGAAATCAAATTGAGGGAAAAGACCGAAGATGAACGAGACCGGATTCTCTCTTTTTCATATGATTTGATCTGTATCGCCGGTATGGACGGGTACTTTAAATATGTTAACCCAGCATGGGAGAAATTATTGGGTTACACTACAAAAGAGTTGTTATCACAACCGTTTTTAAACTTTATTCATCCCGATGATCATCAGAAAAACGATGACGAAGTCGCAAGCTTGGCTGAAGGAAGGGAAACCGTTAATTTTGAGAACCGATACGTCTGCAAGGACGGATCAATCCTTCATGTTGAATGGAAAGCCACACCAATCATTGAAGAAAATCATATGTACTGCATCGGGCGGAATATTACCGAGCGCAAACAATCGGAGAAAAGTCTGGTTTCCCTGGAGAAGAGAAATCGAGCGTTGCTCGACCACTCACCCGTCTGCCACAAAATTGTGGATCTCGATTTCAATCTGCAATATATGAGCGCCAACGGATTTAAAATGCTCAAATTTGATGAAAATGCCGAAGTATATGGAAAACCATATCCGTTTGGTTTTTTTCCCGAAGCGTTTCGCAATGAAATGACAGAAACAATAAAAAGGGTACAGGAAACCGGCGACACGCTCACCTATGAGGGCTTGACCAATGACGTTGAAGGCAATGAAGTGTGGCTCGATTCGACGCTCGTCCCCGTTCTGGATGATGGTAAAATTGATTACATAACGGTCGTATCGGCAGATGTAACGCAACGAATGCGAGATGGAAAGGATAGGAAGCGCCTTGAGGAAAAGCTGATCCAGGCCCAGAAAGCAGAAGCGATAGGTACGCTTGCCGGCGGTATTGCACATGATTTTAACAATATCCTTTTTCCCATTATTGGTATGTCTGAATTATTACTTGAAGACTTGGCAGAAGACAGCCTTGAGCATGAAAACGCTTTGGAAATATTAACAGCGGGAATAAGAGGCGGTGAACTTGTCAAACAAATACTTTCATTCAGTCGCCAGTCAGAACACAAAATGGTACCAACCCGCATTCAGAATATTCTCAAGGAGATTTTAAAGCTTTCAAGGTCAACCATTCCTTCTTACATTGAAATCAGTCAAGACATACAACCTGACTGCGGTTTGATTATGGCGGACCCCACACAAATTCATCAGGTCGCCATGAATATTATCACCAACGCTTACCATGCCGTGGAAGATAACGCTGGTAAAATAGCCGTCCGGTTGAAGGAAACGCTATTGGAAGAGGCGAATCTGCCTGCAATCAATCTTGAGCCGGGAAGATGTGCGATTTTATCTGTTTCCGATACAGGAAGCGGGATTCCGGCAGAACTTATGGATAGAATTTTTGACCCTTATTTCACAACCAAAGAACAAGGCAAAGGTACTGGTCTCGGCCTTTCCGTGGTGTACGGAATTGTCAAGGAACACAAAGGCGATATTAAGATTTACAGCGAAATCGGCAAAGGTACGACATTCAATGTATATCTGCCTTTGATGGATAAAGCAGCCAAATCCGATATGATAAAAGTAACCGAGACGCCTCAAACAGGGGATGAGAGGATTTTGCTGGTGGACGATGAACCTTCCATTGCAAAACTCGAAAAACAGATGCTTGAACGCCTTGGTTACAGCGTTACCATGTGTATCAATAGCATAGAAGCTTTGAAAGCGTTTAGAAAAAGTCCTGATTCTTTTGATATGATTATTTCCGATATGAACATGCCAAATATGGCTGGTGATCAACTTGCCAGTGAAATAAAATTGATTAGATCCGACATTCCGTTCATTATTTGCACGGGTTTCAGTGAAAGAATGAACGAAGAAAAAGCCGATACTTTGGGCATAACGGGGATTTTGATGAAACCAGTCATTAAATCTGAAATGGCCAAAACGGTTCGAAAGTTATTGGATGAGGCTAAAAAAGAAATGAAATCGGGAATTCTAAAAAAAGCTTGAATGAAAAAGATCGCAGACGTTATGCCGGACTTGCAGCCGGAATACTGTACGGAAGGGGGCAATGGAAGTCAGAGGAAGGTGCTATTTTCATCGGAGTGACAATGGATGGCCTGTTTTTTCACAACCCGGACTTATTCCTGATAAAACCTGCTATATCCCAAAAAAAAACATTGAAACCCTATCGACAACCTGTTAAAGGAATCGCTGTATATGACTTGAAAATCTTATATCTCTGGGATAGTCAACGATGATTTACACAAAGAAAACAAGGAACCGGGAATATGATAAAGCGTATAGAAGCCAGCAGTTACAGATGCTTTGAGCAGTTCGATCCGGACATCGGCCGGTCTGGGGTTGTAGCGGGTAGCAATGGCGCGGGCAGGACAACCTTGCCCGACATCCCGTCTTTATTGATAGAGACGTGTTTATGAAAATTGCAAAAGCAGGACGGAATAGCCGTATGAATTCCGGATCTCGCAGGTCAGGCAGCATCGGAATCATTGCCCCTGGTGCTCATATCGAATTGCGGGATGCGGTGTGGCGTGTCGTACGTGTGGACCATACCTCCAGCGGCAAGGCCGCATGGCGCTGTGTGGGTGTCGATGAGATCGTCCGGGATCAGGAGTCGATTTTTCTGGAGGAATACGAACCCGATGTCCGGGTGCTCGATCCTCGTGAAACGAAACTTACGCGTGATATGTCGTCCCGACACAGGGCCGGGTTGCTGTATATCGAGAGCCTGCTGCGTGATGTGCCGCCACCGGACGATGGATTGTATGTTGGCCATCTGGCTGCGATGGACCAGCTCGAATTTCAGCTCAAGCCGGCCTGGCAGGCATTGTGTAAACCGCGACAGCGCATCCTGATCGCCGACGGGGTGGGCCTGGGTAAAACCCTTGAAGCTGGCATTCTGCTTTCCGAATTGATCCGAAGGGGGCGTGCCCGGCGCATCTTGGTAGCGGCCGTTCAGTCGATGCTCACACAATTCCAAAAGGAGATGTGGTGTCGGTTTTCCATTCCCCTGGTGAGACTCGACTCGGTGGGGCTGCAACGCATTCGGTCAGAAATTCCGACACACCATAACCCGTTTTACTATTTTGATCGGGCGATCATATCCATCGATACGCTGAAGCAGAACAACTGGTTTCGCGCCCACCTGGAGCAGGCGTACTGGGATGTGATTGTCGTTGACGAGGCGCACAATGTTGCAACACGCGGTTCGAGCCGGTCAATGCGCGCACAGGCGGCAGACCTTCTGGCAAGCCGCTGTGACAGCCTGATTCTCGTTTCCGCCACACCCCATGACGGAAAAGCGCGCAGCTTCGCCAGTCTGATGAATATGCTCGATCCGACAGCCATCGCCAACCCGGATGATTACACGGCCGAGGATATCGGCGGGCTTTACATGCGTCGGTTCAAACACGACGTTGCCGATCAGCTTGTAAAAAGCATTCCAAAGCGGAAGATCGCAAAAGCGTGGGCGCATGTTTCGCTTTCCGAGAAACAGGCATTCGAAACCCTGGCGAGGCTGTCGTTTTCGCGTATCGACCGGAAAGCGCCAGGTAAAGTGCCAGAGAAAGCGCATGGCAAAGTGCCAGGGAAAGTACCAGGTAAAGTGCCGGGTAAAGTGCCGGGTAAAGTACATGGCGGGCTGCTGTTTAAAACCGTCCTGGAAAAAGAATTGCTGTCGAGTCCGGCCGCATGCCTTTCCACCATCCGCAACCGCATCAAGCGGCTCGAAAAGCGGGAAGATGCGGATAGTTTTGCCAAAGACATTCGCGCTCTGCGAACGCTCGAAGATCACGTCCGGGCCGTGAATGACGATCCGAGCGCATTTTCCAAATACCAGAAGCTGCTCGAACTGCTCAAAAAGGCCTGGAAATGGAAGCCGGGCAAGGCCAGGGAAGACCGGATCGTTATCTTTACCGAGCGTATCGAAACGTTAAAGTACCTGGAAACGAACCTGGTGCGGGATCTTGGCCTCAAGGACGGCCAGTGGAAGCTCCTCCACGGCGGCATGTCCGATACGGATCAGGGCAGAATCGTCGAGGCTTTCGGAAAGGTCCGGGACCCGATTCGCCTTCTGCTGGCCACGGATGTGGCTTCCGAAGGACTCAATCTCCATTACCTCTGTCACCGGCTCATCCACTTCGACGTACCGTGGTCTTTGATGAAATTCAACCAGAGAAACGGCCGTATCGATCGATACGGCCAGGAAAAAGAGCCGCAAATCGCCTACCTGCTGACCAGTGCCGACCATGAAAAGATTCGCGGCGATATCCGCATACTTGAGTTGTTGATTGAAAAAGACGAACAGGCCCACAAAAACATCGGTGACCCGTCGGCTTTTATGAATGTTTACGATATAGATGAGGAAGAGCGCTTTACCGGCCGTGCCGTCGAAGCCGGACAATCTGCCGAGCAGCTCGAACAGGAACTCGACGCGCATCTCGAAGATCCATTCGCGATGATGCTCGACAAAGGGGCCGCAGCAACGGTAGATACGGCACCCACGGGGCGGCTGACATCGATTTTTCCCTCAGACTACGACTACTTGTCAATGGCAGCAGACCGGCTGCGCGAGACGATCGGACTTGAGTCCAAACTTAAATCCAGGGAGAAGCTGGCCGAAATCCGTATCACCGAAGACCTGAAACGGCGAATGAAGAAACTGCCCGCAGAGGTTTACCCGGACGATGATGTGCTGCTGCTCACCGCTGACGTGAAGCGCATGCAGCAGGCTCTCGAAGAGGCGCGCAGGGAAGAGCATGCCTGGCCCAGACACCATTTCTTGTGGCCGAACAGTCCGATTCTGCAGTGGATCGGGGATCGCGTGCGCTCTGAGTTCGGTCGCCACGCAGCGCCGGTTATGACGGTTGTCGATGTTCTTGCACCCGGAGAGACGGCGGTGATCGTTTCCGGACTGCTCCCCAACCGGCGCGCCCAGCCCCTGGTTCACCGCTGGTACGTGGCCAGGTTTGCCAGGGCCAGGCTGATTTCAGTCGAACGGTTCACCGATTTTGTCGAGCAGACCGGGTTCGGCAGAAAGGATCTGCCCAACTCGCAAAGCGAGGTCGATATCGACAGCCTCTCCCGTTTGCTGCCGAAAGCGGTTGCGGCTGTGGAAAAACGGCTGGCTGACGATCGCAAGGCATTCATCGTTTCTACCGAACCGGTTCTCGCAGAGGAGCAGGCGCGGCTCGAACGACTGCGCCAACGACAGCTCGAGTACACGGCTCTCGCCTATGGAGAACGCAATGACACCCAGGCAAAACATGAGCGGGACAAGCGAAAACGCCGGGTAGAGAAGATGTTTGCCGCCCATAAAAAATGGGTGGCCGATGCCATGACCATCGGCGGAGCGCCGTTCATCCAGGTAATTGCGGTGGTGCAGCATCAAAAGGAGGGAGGAGCCTGATGATCGGCATAAAAAACATCCACGAATTCTATGCCCATCACTATCTTGCTGCGATCATCAGCAGTGATGGTTCCCGAAAAATCAGATTGTTTTTATTAATCTTCAAAAAGTGAGGTGGATTATGAAGTTTATCATGTATGTGTTTATATGCTTAATTACCCTGACCTCCACAGCTTTTTCCGCTCAAGAAGTGACGATCCTTGTTGATGATGGAGACTGGATACCATACAGCTATAAAGATAAAGATGGTAATGATACCGGTATTTACCCTGAAATTGTCAAAAAGGCCATTTCTCGAATGCCCGACTATACCGTCAAATTTCAGGGAATGCCCTGGTCACGCGTCAAACTTCAAATCAAAGAAGGTAAATCTTTTGCGATGCTGCCTCCATATTTTCATGCCCATGACTGGTTGACCGATGAAGAACCTGAACGTCCTTACATCTGGCCGTATTCTTTACCTTTGCTTGTACAAACTGATATTGTGGTTTGTAATGCCGGGAAACTGGAGTCTCCTCGTCCAAACTGGCCTGATGATTACCGGGATTTGTCTTTTGCCAGACAAAGGGGAACTGGAAAAGAGGGCGTGGAATTCGACAAAATGGTAAAAGAAGGCAAGATCAAACTCGTTTATGCCCGATCCAATCTGCATACTGTAAAACTTTTACTTCTCGGGAGAGCAGATTGCACTGTTATTTCCAAGAAGCCCTATCAATGGCAGATTAACGAGATGAAGAAAAATGGAGAATATGCAAGTTTGGGTGAAGTCGTTCCCTTAAAAGAAGCAATGACGAT
>JAUCGE010000137.1 GCA_030377965.1 Desulfobacterales bacterium HSG16 | reverse complement strand
GACTTCCCTATAGACTTTCACATATTAAATTTCAGACAGATGGCGGGGACGGAACCCCGCCCTACCATATCTGGTATTTTATTTGCTGTGAAAGCCATTAATCCTGGATACTTATTATTCAATATCATCTTCTATTATGCTTCCGGGTTCAAGTTTCAGAGCATCTATAGGATGCACGGGTTCTTTTGTTACCGGTTTTTTTGTTGAAGCAGGTTTTGTCCGGGGCCTTTTTTTCACCTGTTTTTCCACCTTGCTGATCCGTTTTTTCAAGGAAGCAATATTGTTGTCGGATGCCTTGATCTTGGCTATAGCTTTTTTCAGATCATCACTTATTTTTTTATTCTGGCTTTTTATTTTATCCAGTGATTTTATATCGGCCATATTACCGGAAATGGCAGATATCTCTTTTTTCAATGCCTCGATTTGTTTTCCTGATTCATCTGTGGAATCGTTTATAGCCAGAACTTCTTTTGTAAGTTGTTCTTTCAAGGCCGCAAGATCGCTGGCAAGAGTCTTTAACTCTTCCATCAGGGGCGTGATCGTTTTTGTGATTTCTTCGACAGCCTGTGTGGTTTCCTGTTTCTCAGCCTTGGTCTCGTCGAGCTTTACTATTGTCTCCTCGGCTTTTTTAAGTTTTTTTTCTATGGAATCTGTAGAGCTTTCCAGCGCTAGAAATATCTCATCCATAGGAAAAACTTTCTTGGTCAAAGATTCTTCCAGTTTGGCATATTGGCCGGATAAGGATGAAAATCTTTCTTCAAGCTCTTTTATCGTTTTTTGAATCCTGGCGGTTCCAGAGGTCTGCATCAACTCCATCTGTTGTCTGGTATCCAGATATGTGTAAGCCAATGCCCCTCCGACCAGGAGAATCAACAGAAGACAGAGTATAACCCCTCCTCTGCCTGGTGGTTGTTCAACACGCTTGTTTTTACGGGGTTTTCGCAAGAGCGAATCCGGCCGTTGATCATCCTCGCTGATTTTGAATCCTGAAGATCTCCTGTCTGGCATCGTTTATTATTCCCATTCGATGGTTGCCGGAGGTTTGGAACTTATGTCATAAACCACCCTGTTGACACCCCTGACCTCGTTTATAATCCGGTTGGAAATCAACCCGAGCAGGTCAAAAGGCAGTTTTGCCCAGTCTGCTGTCATTGCATCATTGCTTGTTACAGCCCTTATTGCCACGATATTCTCATAGGTACGCTTGTCACCCATGACCCCCACACTTTTAATCGGCAGCAAAACTGTGAAAGACTGCCACAGCTTACGATAATAGCCGCTTTTTTTAATTTCATCAATAAGTATGTCATCTGCCTGGCGCAGTATTTCAAGCCGATCCTCAGTGATTTTTCCAAGCACCCGGATAGCAAGTCCTGGCCCCGGAAAGGGTTGTCTCCATACCAGATCTTCTGCAATCCCAAGCTCTGTACCCAGTTTTCGGACTTCATCTTTAAACAGGTATTTCAGAGGCTCTACAAGATCCAGCTTCATTTTTTCCGGCAGCCCTCCCACATTGTGATGGGATTTTATTACAGACGTAGGCCCGCCGAAAGCTGAAACCGATTCGATGATATCAGGATAAAGGGTTCCCTGGGCAAGAAATTTTACGTCTTCTATCTTAGATGCTTCGGAATCGAAGACATCAATGAAAATTTTACCGATTATTTTCCGTTTTTCTTCAGGGTCTGTCACCTGGTCAAGGGCTGTGAGAAATTGTTCTGATGCATCAATAAAACGGATATTGATTTTAAGATGTTCTGTCAGTACCTTCTTTAATTTAGCGCCTTCATCTTTTCTCAACAGGCCGTTATCCACAAAGATACAGGTGAGGCGTTCTCCGATTGCCCGGTGAATCAAAGTGGCTGCTACTGTAGAATCGACTCCCCCGCTCAGGCCGAGTATTACATGCGAGTCTTGTACTGTGTTACGGATTTCCTCAACCGCCTCTTTTATAAAGGATTTCATTGTCCATGACTGTTCACAGCAACATATGTTGAAAATAAAATTTTCGAGCATTTTACGGCCCAGGGGAGTATGTTCCACCTCCGGGTGCAGCTGAAGTCCGTAAAGTTTTCGCTTTTCATTTGAGACAGCGGCAATTTCCGTATTTTCGGTAGAAGCTGTGATCTTAAAACCTTCGGGCAGGCTTTCTGTGGAATCTCCGTGGCTCATCCAGCAGGTGGTCTTTTTTTCAATGCCGGAAAACATGTTATCATGTATTTTAACCTCCAATTCCGCAAATCCGTATTCAGGTTTTCCAGCACCATTGACAACTCCCCCTAGTGCATGAACCATAAACTGCATTCCATAGCAGATCCCTAAAACAGGTACGCCAAGATCGAAAATACTTTCATCTGTGCGGGGGCTGTTTTCTTCATAAATACTTGAAGGGCCTCCAGACAGAATAATTCCTTCAGGCTTAATTTTTTTGATTTCATCAATACCGATATCAGGAGGAGCGATCCGGCAATAGACCTCACATTCTCTGACCCGGCGGGCAATCAACTGGTTATACTGTGATCCGAAATCGATTATCAGAATCATGTTTCACACTTCTTTCCATTTTCGGGCTGTATCTGCCCCATATTTGAAAAATTCAAACCTTAAATTAAAACGATTTGCCAAAATATACTGAATATGTTAAACAAAATTATAAATCAACCGGATTTTACAACTGAAACCATTATCTTTTTTTCTATCTATCAGAAATAACATATGATTATTCAAATTTATGAAATTCAGACAAGAGAAGAAGCAAGATCTATGATCGAGCTTGGTGTCGATCATATCGGCAGTGTCATTTTATCAAAAGATGACTGGAAATCGGCAACAATAAAGGATTCGATTGAATATGTGGCAGACAATCCTGCCAAAAGCAGCCTCATTCCTTTATATAATCATGCGGATACCATCTTTTACACCCTTGAATATTACAAGCCGGACATAGTCCATTTCTGTGAAGATCTGAGTACTCTTCTTTCAACACAGGAAGAAATCGACCGCCTGATGGATCTGCAAAAACAGGTAAAAAAGAGATTTCCACAGATCGCGATTATGCGCTCAATCCCTATTGCTCTGCCAGGTCTGTCCAATGAGGTGAACAGTATTGAAATAGCCAGGATTTTTGAGCCAGTCAGTGATTTTTTTCTGACTGACACTTTGCTTACTGTGCCAGAGAAAAAAAAGACAGGGGAGAAAAAAGCGGGGGAAGAAAAGACGGGGGAAAAAAAGACGGACTTACAACAGCCTGTCAGCGGGTTTGTCGGAATTACAGGGCAGATTTGTGACTGGGATATGGCAAAAAAACTGGTGGAAACAACACAGATTCCTGTTATTTTAGCAGGCGGCCTTTCTCCTGAAAATGTTTTTCAGGGAATAGAAAAAATCGGGCCGGCAGGTGTTGACAGTTGCACAGCAACAAATGCTGTCGATAAACATGGCAAGCCCATAAGATTTAAAAAAGATCTTAAAAAAGTAAAAAGTTTTGTCAATGCAGCCAGAAGTCTCGATTTTTGACACGGCTGTAATCTTAAGTTTAAATTTAAATTTACAATCAAAGAAAAAAAAGGAGCATATCAGACAATGTATGAAAGCGGTGACCTGAGAAAAGGTCTGAAAATGGAGATTGATGGAGAACCCTATGCAATTGTTCAGTTTAATTTTGTCAAACCGGGCAAGGGACAGGCTCTGTATAAATGTAAACTGAAGAATATGGTGACAGGAGTTCAATTCGACAAGACCTTCAGGTCAGGTGAAAAATTCAATGAAGCCAATCTTGAAGAGCGGGAGATGGAATATCTTTACTCTGATGGTGAACAATACTGTTTTATGAATACGGAAACTTATGAACAAGATTTTATGAATGAAGAGCAGGTCAGTGAGGCTAAGGCTTTCTTGAAAGATAATACGGTCTGTAATGTACTTTTTTTCGATAACCGGGCTATTGGCATCACCCTTCCCAACTTCGTGGAACTGGAAGTTACCAAAGCCGAACCCTGGGCAAAAGGCGATACTGCATCTGGAAGCACCAAACCAGTTACCATTGAAACCAATCATGTACTTCAAGTTCCGCCCTTTATCGAAGAAGGGCAGCTCATACGCATTGATACCCGAACCGGCGAATACGTCGAAAGGGTCAAATCATAAGTACCTGTGCATAAAATATGTTGCATTTATTGTAGGGGCAAACCCTCGTGGTTGCCCTCCGTACAAGGGCAGGCACAAGGCATGCCCCTACATTAATATCAATAATTTATTGGGCAGATACTTAGATCTTGTCAATCTGGCAGTCATGTTTTTTTGAAATACAGCACAACACTCTTTCCGATTACGGGATTGAGCATGCGTTCCACCCACCGCGTGATAATAGGTTTCTGCATCATATCCCAGACAAGAAGTCTGTGATACAGATTTACAGGAAGAGAATTTTCGCGTTTCACGCCAACAAGACATTTTAGCCACCAATAAGGTGCATGAAGGCTGTGGGCATAATGAGTTCCCCCCAAAGCAAAGCCCTGTCTTTCGATAAGCTGTGCAATCTCTTTTTTCCGGTAAATACGGATATGGCCTCCCGGCTCGTTATGATAATCTTTTGAAAGTGTCCAGCATATCTTTTCAGGCAGATAAGTGGGAACCGAAACCACGAGATTCTGCCCTGGTTTCACAACCCTGGCAATTTCTGCAGCAGCCTTGTGCTGATCTGGTATATGTTCTAACACCTCTGAACAGATCACAAGATCGAAAAAACCATCGGAAAAAGGCAGGCATGTGACATCTGTTGCAGCAATCTCCCACCTGCCCCTGTATTCATCAGCCTGTTGCAAAGATGTTCGCCGGTCTTTTGCGGTTTGAAGATCTTTTATATCGATATCCGCACCAACAGCAAATACATTGGCAAAGCGAGCTGCCTCGCAGGTGTGCCGTCCTGATCCGCAGCCTATATCCAGAACTCGAAAAGGTTGTCCTGATTGCCCGGATTTCATATCGATCCTGTTAAAATCGACTGTGATCACGAATCGCCTCCCTGTATGTTTCAACGGTTTTTTGAGCAGCCGCTTTCCATGTAAACATCTTATGTACCCGCCTGTAACCGGCCTCACCCAGCTTTTTGGCCAGTTCTTTATTATTCAGGAGCTTTAAAATCCCGTCAGCAAGTGCAATATGATCTCCGGGCGGCACAAGAATGCCTGCATCACCGACAACTTCGGGCAATGCGCCCCCTGTTGTGCTGACCACAGGTACACCGCAGGCCATAGCCTCTCCTGCTGGCAGGCCAAAGCCTTCATACAGGGAGGGGATTACAGCAACAGAAGCCCTTGCATAATGCCTCACAAATTCTTCATGATCGACCCGACCCGTAAAAGTGATCAGATGGCCTATGTCAAGACTTCGCACAAGATTTTCGACAGCCCCGTTTTTCTTGGGTGTTCCTATTACCGTAAGTTGAATATCAGTGGTTTTTGCCATATGAGCTACAGCAAACAGCAGGTGATAAAGCCCTTTTAAAGGCATATCCGCACTATTGGTCACAATGATCCGGTTTTTTTCCCGCTCAATTTCTTTAATCGGATAAAAAAGATTTATATCAATACCATTGGGTACTATTTCAAATCGATCCTGTGCAATCTTAAAATCTGCACAGATATCATCCCGCGAACATTCGGAAACGGTCACAAGCTTTGAAAATGAATCTGCCACCCTTTTTTGCATCCTGATAAATGAATACCATCTCAGATGCTTGATTTTTTTCCAGAATGCGCTGACAGTTTCAACAGCTATATCCAGATCTCTTGTAATAGGATGGTGGATGGTGCAGACCACTGGAATCGACCGGTTCAGCCATGTAAGCCCATAGGAGAGGCTTTGATTATCATGGATAACATCATATTGATGCAGCCTGTTTTTCAAAAATGCCCAGGCTCTCAAACCAAAGGTAAAAGGCTCGGGAAATCCCAGCGTAGCCACTTGCAGCCATTCAATCATGTTTACAGGATTGGAAAGCTCCTTTAAAGAAGGAATTCTGAACAGGTCATCTGGATTGTACAGATCCAGGCTGGCCAGACTGTGAACAGGAATATCATCATCCAGTATCGGATCGGGCGGGCCTGAAACGACTTCCACATGATGTCCGAGATCTTTCAGCGCCCGGCTCAGATTCCTCAAATAAACGCCCTGCCCCCCGCAGTGGGGATTGCTCCTGTAACTTAACAGGCAGATTCTCAACCGAGCCTGATGAGCCATTTTATATATCTCCAAAAAATATTGTTCCAACCATAAAAAATGCCGCCACAGCAGATCATCTTCGATTTGCGGTTTACGGCAAAATTCTTATAATTACAGGCAGGGGCATGTTGTCGTCAAGTGGTTTTTCATTCCATAGAAGAACAGTTTTGGTATTCCATCGGATAATCTGTCCAGCCAGCGGTCAAGATTAAAAAGATGTGATCGAGTTCATCCTTTTTTTTCGTCTTGTAACTGCGAACGAGCTTCGACACTATCTAATTCACCGAACACCCTTCAGCATCTGCAAGATCGTTAAGCTTCCGAAGATTCCTTAAATTTTTTGATATCGATCCACGAAGGGGTACGGAACGTAGCCCGGAGATGAATCTCCGGGATGAATTTTATAAAAGCCGGGCAAACCCGGCTATGTCCTCCTGCTATCTTCGATTTATCCGGTATCTGACAAATCCGGTCAATATGAGAGCTGTCAAAAAAATCAAGTGGATACCTGGATCGAAGAATCTTGCCGCTGTGTCGATAAAGCAACTATTCGTCGTATCACCAGGCCCATGATTTACTACAGTTATGGTGCAGGTATCTACTAGTCAGCATTCACATGTGGATAATCCAGGATTTTTCGATCAGCGGTCAAGAGCATGTAATTACGTAACCTGGCAGTTGCTGTGATAATACGGTCAGCCGGGTCGGAAATAGCCCAAATCAGACAGCATGTATCGAGAAGGATTTTCATTTTTTCAGCATTTCTCAGCTTTCTTCAGATATCATCGGTTCGGTTAAATCGGCTTTTATCCGGGCACTTCCGCTGCCACAGCCTAAACGGGTTTTGTTCACAGGTCTTTTTTGCCTGCAAGGGACAATATAGGCTATTGGAATATCATGCCTGTAAATTTGGATTTTTTCCCCTTTTTCAACAAATGACATAATCCTCGTGAGATCGTTTTTCAGATCTGTAATGTTTGCTGTCTTCATATTTACCCCCCGACAGAATTTGTAAATATCGAATGGCTTTGAAATTTTATCGAAATTCCGATGATCATTTGTAAACTCCTGATGAGAATTTCATTTGTAAATCCATTTTTTTACCTTTTCCGGTCCGTTCAAGTTTGGCTGCCGCCTTTCATAAAAAACTTCTGCAAAGCGATCTTTGATTTCTCTATGCTCTTTCCGCCTGTATGGGCATGACCAGCATATGATAGCCATAGTCCATCAAAATATCAGTTACCTTGTCACCTGCAAATTCTATCAGTTCCATATCCCTGTCTTCGTCTTCAGGTCCTGTGACATTTATCCACAGGGATTCAGGATCTTCCGGGTGCTCTGTGATATTTATCAGATCGACTTCCGGAAATTTCTCCCTTATCTGACTCATCAATCTCTCAATCAGTTCTTCCTGTTTGAAATTTATCATTTTTCAATTCCTTTTCAATATGAGTTATCAAATCTTCGACTCTGCCAATCTGTCGCTGTGCAGCCTTTTTATTGACCTTCTGCGTCGAATAGTCTGCACGGTCTCTGACTATCTGCATTTTCACCAAGTGCGATTTCATTCGGCCCGGATAGATTTTCCGTCTTTTTATCAGCTTTCCGTTGAATTCTGCCTGAACCCATTTATGATCCAGCTTTTCCCTTTTTATCCCACGGTCTGCAAGGGCGGAAACTGCTGCTTGAAATGCCGCATAATAAGCACGATTGGCACAGGCATTATAAAAACCATTGTCAAAACAAATTTTAGCGGCAGCAAGATTTTCCTTTGCTTTGTCCAAAAATTCATATTTCATTTTTACCTTTCCCTTATTCTTCAGCCTGAACTCATCATAAATTGTATTGTTTTTTTATGTCAACATTCGGCTCATATCGAGCAATATCTCAATCTCGATCATGCCTTTGCTACGCATCCAGGTAAGATCGTCGAAATCCGGAACTCTCGTTTCCACGGCATGGAGGGGACCATCTCCAAGACAATCTTTCACGAATTCCAAAGCATCGAGGAACGTGAAAACGATCCATCGGCAGGATCTTTAAATCTCGAATGGCTTTGAAATTTTTTATCGAAATCCCGACGATCATCTGTAAGCTCCTGATGAGAATTTCATTGGCAAATCCATTTTTCACCTTTTCCTGTCTGTCTGTTCAAGTGTGACGGATGACGATTTGAATCCACTTTAAAAATCGGTCTGAACCTCAATGCAAAAATCGAGCATATGGGTTGTTTCCGTAAGCACCTGCCATGTGCTGATGAGAGTACCTCTGTACCTGCGAAGAAAATTCTTTACCGGTTCGTGAAACCGATCATTTCGATCAAAAAGCGCAATGAAAGGACCCGCGTCAATGAGCGTATTTTTCATGGAGTTTATCTTTCAATCGTTTTTTGTAAGTTTTGGACAAATCATTTTTGCTGCTGCCATATTTCCCGAACAGATCCTGCCCCAATTCATAAGGCGATTGAGTCCTGTCGTAATCAGAAAACCAGGCTGCCAGAGCTTGTTTGATAATTTCACTTTTCGTGATATTTTTAGCCGATGAAACGACATTCAGTTTATCTTCCAGTTCCTGAGGCAATCTTAAAGATACCATCTTTTCCCCCTTGCATTTTGTAAGACGCAATGTATTTGAACCTCGCATCAGATGTCAATTTATAGTCACAGCCTTCTGTATCTGATCAATCCAACCATTAAAAGAATCTGAAAAATTTAGATATATATCCAAATCGAAAAATATTGCAGCTATGTCGATAAGACAAGCGCTGCTTGATGCCCGCATGTTTCACGCATTCGGACATTCTGCTTTTTTTCAATACTGAATATCAAGCTGAGTCTAAAGAAGCCCGCTTTCAGATACATCTCTATTTATTTCAGTGCCAGATCCGTAAGCCAATCTTTTAAAAAAATTCCTTCAAGACAGTCTTTAGTTCCTCTAAGCTCTTTCCGCCTGTATGGGCATGACCGGCATATTATAGCCATAGTCCAGAAAAATATCTGTAACCTTATCACCTGCAAATTCTATCAATTCCATATCCCTGTTTTCGTCTTCCGGTCCTGTTACATTTATCCACAGAGATTCAGTATCTTCGGGATGTTCGGTGATATTTATCAGTCCTACCTCCAGACACTTCCGCTGCCGCAGCCTACAACCACCAGCTTGTATCTGGATCTGGTGTACCAGCAGGAAGGGTGGGATTTTTAATGATGAACAAATTTCTGCCATTCAATTTTGCCTGTTTGATGACAGGATCATGATATTTCAAGAATAATTTTTTAAATGTTCCATCTTTCAGGGCTATCTTCAATCCTCTTTCAATTCTGTCTGCAAGCTTCAAATTCTTTTTATT